>CP140044.1:308109-616219 GCA_039830045.1 Buchnera aphidicola (Floraphis choui)
TTGCTTCTTGTTTGTCTTGAGCAGTATTTATATTTTTATAATCATTAAAATTTATATGATTACTTTTTGAATGTAATCCTAATTTTTTAAATAAATTTAAATCATTTTTTTCATCGGGATTAGAGGCAGTCAGTAGTTTGCATCCATAAAAAATAGAATTTGCTCCAGCCATAAAGCACATTGCTTGAGTTTGTTCATTCATATTTTCTCTACCAGCTGATAATCGTATATATGATTTAGGCATCATTATTCGTGCTATCGCAATAGTTCTTATAAAATCAAATGTATCTACATCTTCATTGTTTTCCATAGGTGTTCCTTTAACTTTAACTAACATATTTATAGGTATACTTTCTGGAACTATTGATAAATTTGATAGCTGCATTAATAGTTCTATTCTATCACTAATTTGTTCTCCTAATCCTATTATTCCACCCGAACATACTTTCATTCCAGAATTTTGAACGATTTTTAAAGTATTTAGTCGATCCTGATAGCTTCGAGTTGTTACTACGTTTTTATAAAATTTTTCTGAAGTATCTAAATTGTGATTATAAAAATCTAATCCGGCTTGTGCTAGTCTTTTAGCTTGATGTTTATTTAAAGTTCCTAAAGTCATACATGTTTCCATTCCCATTTTTTTTACTTCTTTAATAATCGTTTCTAAATATGGTATATCTTTATCTTTAGGATTTTTCCAAGCTGCTCCCATACAAAATCGTTCGGATCCTGATTCTTTAGCTTGTTTAGCAAATTTTAATATTTTTTCTATTCCTAACAATGTTTCTTTTTTTATATTTGTTTTATATCTAGAACTTTGAGGACAATATTTACAGTTTTCTGGACATAAACCTGTTTTAATTGATAACAAAGTACTTATTTGAATTTCATTTGGACTAAAATTTTTTCTGTGAATAGTTTGAGCTGAAAATAGAACATCGAAAAAAGGTGAGTCAAATAATAATTTGACTTCTTCAAAATTCCAGTATTTTTTCATTTTTAATTCCAAAAATTATTTATTTAGAAATATAACAGTTTATAATTGTAGTTCTTTTTATTCAATATTATGTATGATGCTATGAATAAACTTGATTTAACATTTGATCAACGTCACATTTGGCATCCTTATAGTTCGATAATCAATCCATTACCTTGTTATTTAATAAAATCAGCTAAAGGGATTTTTTTAACTTTAGAAAATGGTCAACAATTAATCGATGGTATGTCTTCATGGTGGGCAGCTATTCATGGATACAATCATCCTAGATTAAATAATGCTTTAAAATCTCAAATTAATCGAATGTCACACGTTATGTTTGGCGGTATAACACATTATCCAGCAATTTCATTATGTCGAAAACTTATAAAAATTACACCAAAAAACTTAAATTATATTTTCCTTTCAGATTCAGGTTCTGTTTCAATTGAAGTTGCAATAAAAATGGTATTACAATATTGGGAGTCATTAGGTACAAAAAAAATTGTGTTTTTAACTATAAAAAATGGATATCATGGTGATACATTTTCTGCTATTTCTGTATGTGATCCTGATAGCTCTTTTCATAACTTATATAGTGGTTTTTTCCCAACTAATTTGTTTTCTAATTCCCCTAAATGTTCATTTTACAGTAAATGGAATGAACAAGATATATGTTCGTTTAATAATTTAATAGAAAAATATAAAAATACAATTGCAGGTGTAATTTTAGAACCTATTGTACAAGGTGTTGGAGGAATGAAATTTTATCATCCAATGTTTTTAAAAAAAGTAAGATTACTATGTAATATATTTGATATACCATTGATTTTAGATGAAATTGCCACAGGATTTGGTAGAACCGGAAAGCTTTTTGCTTTTGAATATGCAAATATTGTTCCAGATATTCTTTGTATTGGAAAAGCTATGACAGGAGGTACTATTACGTTATCAGCAACACTAACTACAAAGAAAATCGCAAAAATTATTAGTAATAATAAGACATCAAAATGTTTTATGCATGGTCCTACATTTATGGCAAACCCATTAGCATGTGCAGTAGCTAACGAAAATATAGCAATATTGCAAGAAAATAAATGGAAAACACAAGTAAAAAATATTGAAAAATGTTTTCGATTAAATTTATTACCTTTATTAAATCATCCTAAAGTAAAAGATGTACGTATTTTAGGAGCTATTGGGGTTGTAGAATGTATATTTGTTATAAATGTTGCTAATATACAAAGATTTTTTGTAAAAAATGGTGTTTGGATTAGACCATTTAATAAAATAATTTATCTTGTTCCTCCTTATATTATTGATGAAAAATCTTTAAAAAAACTTATATATGTCATTTCTATTGCATTAGATTATAAACATTTTTTTATACAATAAAATCATATTCTATTTTTAAAAGCATGATGTAATGTTGTTATATTTATTATATTTGGAAAATAGATATCCATACTGGTCTATTTCCGGTTGGATATCTGTTTTTAAATGTTAATAAACCTGTAATATTATTAAGACTATATATACTTATACTATTTGAAATTTCTCCAGCTACAATTAAATTTTGTCCTTTTTTATCAATATTAAATGCTCTTGGTTGCAATTCTGTTTTAATAAATCTAATTACTTTTATATTATTAATATTTTGGTCATTTTTTAAAACAACAATATTATTACAACTTCTATTAGAAGCATATAAATATTTTTCACATGGAGAAATATGGAGATCTGAAGACCATGAAGGTTGATCAAATTTATGCGGTGTAATATCAATATTCTTTAAAAATATTATTTTATTGCATAATTGGTTAATATTCCATATGTTTAGAGTTCCGTTTAATTCATTAATATTGAACAAACGATCAACACTTTTTTGAAAAATCATATGTCTAGGTCCAGAATTATTTTGTATTGATATAAATTTTTTATTACTTTCTAGAAGAACTCCTTCTTTAGTAAAATTATATAAATAGATTTTATCTGATTTAAGAGATGATACGAATAAAGTTTGATTATTATAATGCATCAATGATGCATGACATCCTTTTATTCCATGTATAGTTTGTATTGAAGGTTGAGCAATTCCTAATGAATTTATTGGAAAAACATTAATACAATTGAAATGATAAGAACTGGAAAATAAATATTTTTCGGTTTTATCTATTTCCAAGTGATTGATACTACAGGACATGATAGAATATCCAATTTCTGTTAAAGTACCATTTGTTTCAATTTGATATGAATGAATACGAAATTTAGGACGTACTCCTACATATAATATTTTTTGTTTACTTGCAATAAGAATAGGTTGAGGTTCACCATCAATTTTTAAAATTTGAATTAAATTTAAAGATGAATTTGAATTTAATTCCCAAACTTCAATCTGTTGACTATTTGCACTAGAAACATAGACTATTTGTTTCATATGTGATATTTATCCTTGATTTAAATAATAAAAACATGAATTTTTAAAAAATTAATTTAAATATTTAAATATTTAAATTAAAAGATAAAGTAACGTTATAACATCAATCTATAGAAAATTTTAATATTAAATTAACAATTTTATTTAATAATATTTAAAATATTATGATATTATTTATTTATTTTAGTGCAATATGTTTTAAATATCATTTAATTTTTTATACATTTTAAAAATGTTAGTTTCTTATATTGTTAATTTAATTATTAAATAATTAATTAAAATATATTACTTTAAATAATTTTAAAATATATTTTTATAAATATTATTTTAAAGTAGATATAATAGTTATAATTGCTTATTATGTATTCATGACATCTCATTTTTTATAAAAAATTGATACATTATTAATTCAGAACGTTTTACTAAACATACTTTACATAAAATATTGTAATAGAATACAGCATATATTACTATTTGAACGTTTTAAAAAATTAAATTTTAATTTTTATTAAAAACTATTATAAAGTTTTCATTATTATATAAAGCTATCTTTGGAAATGTACAAACAAAAAACAAATTTTACTACAAGATATATTAATATAAACTTATTTATTTCTTTTTTTTTAGGACTTCGTTACCTTTTTGGTAATTCTAATAATTTTTTTAATAAATTAACAAATATATCATCTATTATTAGTATGTTATTTGGAACATTTTCTATGATTACTGTTATTTCTATTATGAATGGATTTGAAGATGAGTTGAAAAACAGTGTCTTTAATTTTATTCCTCACGTTATTATTAGTAATACTAAAAATAGTATGAATAGATTGAGTATTAATAAAAATGATATTTTTTCAAAAAATGTAAAATATGTTTCTGAAATAATTTTTAGTGATGTAATAATTCAAAGTCATTCTGACATTTCTATAGGTTCAGTAATATCTATAGATAATGATAGATCTAATATATTTAAACCTTATATTAAACATAGTAAAAGTTTAGATTTTTTAAAAACAAATCATTATTTTGCAATAATAGGAAAAGGTTTAGCAAATAAATTAAATATTAATATTGGCGATACATTTAAATTAATTACTCCAAATTTGAAGCAATTTTCATTGTTTGGTAGCGTTCCTAATCAACGTACATTTACTTTAATTGATATTTTTATTACTAATAATGAAATTGATAACTATCAAATTTTAGTTAATCAAAAAGATTTATCTCAATTTTTACATTATCCTAAAAATCATATTACAGGATTGCGGGTATGGTTGAAAGATCCATTAGATGCTGAAAATTATATGAAAAATTTTCATTTACCAAACAAGGATATAAAAATTTGGAAGAAAAATTTAGGTGAACTATTACGTGCTGCAAAAATAGAAAAATATATGATGATATCATTATTTAGTTTAGTAATTATAATATCTATTTTTAGTATTATTGTATCTATTAGTTTATTGATCATGGATAAAGAAAGAGATATTGCTATATTTCAAACATTAGGTTTGTCTAGATATAATATTATGTTAATATTTGTTTTTCAAGGCCTATTCAGTGGAGTAACAGGAATATTATTAGGAACATTATTAAGTTTTTTTGTTTTAAATAAAATAACTGGAATTATGTCAATCATGAATTTATTTTCTCTAGATTTTTCGTTACCTTATTCTATTATTCCTATTCAAATTATAATAATTAACTGCTTATCTATAACATGTATTTTATTATCAATTATATATCTCTCTTGGAAAGCAACGATGGCATTTCCATCAAAAAGGTTAGCTTATGAGTAATGATTATTTATTAAAATGTAATTCTATATGTAAATCTTATTTTATTGGGATAAAAAAAAGTTATATTTTACATAACGTTTCCTTAATATTGAAAAAAGGCGATATGATTTCTATCACTGGATCTTCTGGATCAGGAAAAAGTACTCTTTTACATATAATAGGTGGTTTAGACTCTCCTGACGAAGGAGAAGTTTTTTTTTAGGAAAAAAAATGCATAGTATTTCAAATAATCAACAGTCTATATTAAGAAGTTGTCATTTAGGTTTTATATATCAACTTCATCATTTGCTATTAGACTTTAACATTATTGAAAATGTAGCTTTACCTTTATTAATTCAAAGAAAAAGTAAACTAGAAGCATTTGAACAAGCATACGATATTTTAAGTGATGTAGGTATAGAAAAAAAAGTTAAAAGTTTTCCATCAGAATTATCAGGAGGGGAACGTCAGAGAGTAGCTATTGCTAGAGCACTAGTTACAAAACCTAGTTTAATTATAGCTGATGAACCTACTGGGCATTTAGATAAAAAAAACTCTGATCGTATTTTAGAATTATTGTTAAAATTCAATCGTAAATATCAAACAACTTTTTTAATAGTAACCCATGATATTACATTTTTTAAGAATATACCATTAAAAATGGAGTTAAAATCTGGAAAATTATATAAAATAAATCCTTAATTAGGAAATTATACAGTGATTTATTTATCTTTATTAATATCTAGAAAATTTAATATTCAACTTAAAAGTAATAGTATAGCCCCCTTAGTTTCCTTTATTTCTAAAGTTGGAATATTTTTAGGAGTATTTGTATTAGTAATTAGTTTCAGTATATTAAATGGATTTCAATTTGAATTAAATAATAGAGTTTTATCAGTACTTCCACACGGTGAAGTTTTATCTATTAATCAACCATTTCATAATTGGATAAAAATTAAAAACTTATTAGAATTATTACCTGATGTCATATCTATAACTCCATATGTAAATACTACAGCATTAATTAATCATATAAATGGAATAAAGGGAATTCAACTAAGAGGATTAGATTTTAATGGTAACAACGAATTAAATAAATTAAATAAATTTATAAATAAAGCGACGTTAAAAAAAATAAAAAATAACAAGAATCAAATAATTATTGGGAAAAATATAGCAAAATTCTTATCTATTCACAAAGGAGACTTAATAAATATTATTTTGTCTAATCATCACAATTCTTCAATATTATATCCTAAATATGTTTCTTTGAAAGTGTTAGATTTTTTTGAAATAAATAGTAGTATAGATAGTACATTAGGTTTAGTTCCTATTTCAGATTTACAAAGATATCTTAATATGAGTTCTAACATTTCTGGACTAGAAATAACTATAAAACATCCATTTAATGGAACTTCAATTTTTAAAAATATTCAATCAAACTTGCCAAATAATTTTGTTATAAAGAATTGGATAATTGAATATAGCGATATATATAATGATATTAAATTAATAAAAACTATAGTTTACTTGACTATGACATTAATTATTATAATTTCATGTTTTAACATAGCATCAATTACTTTTCTAGAAGTATCAAAAAAAATTAATAGTATTGCAATATTAAAAACTTTAGGAATGAATAATTTTTCAGTAAAAATCATACTTTTGATTCATGGTATTAAATCCATATTAAAAATTAGCTTGTTATCTTTATTATCAAGTATAATTTTATTATTAAATTTTAAACATATTCTATACTATATAGAGAAATATTTAGATAAGAAATTATTATCTCATACTATTTATTTTATCGATTTTGTTCCTATTTCTATTTATTTTTTAGATATTGTTTCAATATTTTTTATACTTATTATAATAGGATTAATATCTAGTTATTATCCTGCTTATTATGCTAGTAAAATTAATCCTGCAGAAATTTTAAAAAAATGTTAACTAAACATGTTAATTTTAAAATATATTTAAATGTTTTAAATATTATTTAGCATTATTCTAAAAATTTAAAAAATTTATTAAGGTAAGTAATGCAGTCAACTAATCGAAGACTTAAAAATACGCGTTACAAAAAACATAAACGAAAAATTCATCAACGTTTTCGAAATAATATTTTTGAACGTGAAATTAAAAAAATATTTTTTAATACACAATATTTTTTAAATAAGATAAAATCATTTTGTGTATAAAATAATATTAATTATTGCTTAATAAGTATAATATTTGTTATTAATAAAGTATACGATCTAATTTATAATGATATTATCGATATAAAATAATTTAATAGAACTATATTTAAAATAATTTTATTTATTTTAAGGTTTTAAAATAATAACTGGTAAAAAAATGACTATTAAAGTAGGTATTAATGGATTTGGCCGAATAGGAAGAATGATATTCAGATTGGCTCAATTGCGATCTAATATTAAGATATTAGCTATAAATGATTTCGTTGATACGAAATATATGGCATATATGTTGAAATACGATTCTACGCATGGACAATTTCCAGGGACTATACAAATTAAGAATAAACATCTTATTGTAAATGATAAAGATATTTATATAACTAATGAAAAAAACCCGGAAAACTTGTTATGGGGAGATTTAAAAGTTGATGTAGTAATAGAATCTACAGGAGTTTTTCTAACTACTTACGATGCTTATAAACATATAAAATCTGGAGCAAAAAAAGTAGTAATAACTGGACCTTCAAAAGATGATACACCAATGTTTGTTCGAGGTGCTAATTTTCATACATATTCAGGACAAAAAATAGTTTCAAATGCGTCTTGTACTACTAACTGTTTAGCTCCTATAGCAAAAGTTATTAATGATGAATTTGGAATTATAGAAGGATTAATGACTACTGTTCATGCTACTACGGCTACTCAAAAAACTGTTGATGGGGTATCTTGTAAAGATTGGAGAGGAGGAAGGAGTGCTTTACAAAATATTATTCCTTCGACAACAGGGGCAGCTCAAGCTGTAGGTAAAGTTTTACCTGAATTAAACAATAAATTAACAGGAATCGCTTTTCGTATTCCTACAGCTAATGTTTCTGTAGTAGATTTAACTATTCGTCAAAAAAAATCAGCTACTTATTTAGAAGTATGTCAGAAAATTAAAAGTGCCTCTCAGGGAAATATGAAAAATATTATTGGTTATACTGAAGACAAAGTTGTATCAACTGATTTTAACGGAGTTGAATTAACTTCTATTTTTGATGCTACAGCTGGACTATCCTTAAATAACAATTTTATGAAATTAATAGCTTGGTATGATAATGAAACCGGATATTCTAGTAAAGTATTAGATTTAGTAGAACTAGTTTATTCTAAATAATGTAATTAATTGTTTTAGCAAATTATAGCTTTTATAAATTTCATACTGACATTATATGTTTAATGTCATATGAAATTTATAATATGGTTAGTATATTTAAAAATATTTACTAATTATATTTATGTAAATAGAATTTAATTTTATATAAAAAATTTAATATAAATTTATACAATTTTTAGTTCTTTTTTTAGTTGTTCAGTCCACATTTTTATTCTTTTTTTACTTTTTTCTGGTTGTCGATCTTCGTCTATTACTAATCCAAAAAAATGTTTTTTGTCATATAATGCTTTAGAATTTTCAAAAAAATAATCGTCAGTAGCCCATCTTCCAACAAAATTATTACATGATTTTTTCACAATATTAAATAAAATTCCAATCCCATCACAAAAATATTCAGAATAATCTTCTTGATCCCCACATCCAAATAAAGCAATAGTTTTATTATAAAAATTTATTTTTTTTAAAGTTGGTATAAAATCATCCCAATCGCATTGAGGTTCTCCGTAATACCATGTAGATACTCCTAATATGACAGTATTATATTTTTCTATATCTTGTTTTTTTGAATTAGCAATATCATAAATATCGGATGCATCTTTTCCTATACATTTTCGAATATATTTAGCTGTTTTTTCTGTATTTCCCGTATCACTTCCAAAAAAAATTCCTATATTTTTTATCATATGTAATCCTATTTAACTAAAATCAAATATTGTAAATGTTATTCTAGTAGATATTTAGAATTTCATCAGTTAAATATATTTAATAAAAAATAATTAATATATTTTAAAAATTTCATAACTTGTATTAATTTATATATAATATGAAATAAAATAACCACTAAGTGATTTAGATTAATTTTATTAATATAAATACAGATAACTGGTTATCGACTTTAGATTATTAATAAAATAATTATCTAAGACTTTAAATAATACATACGTAAAACTACATGTGATACAATTATTTTAATAAGATATCAAACAACATTTTCCTATAAATATAATTTTCCTACAATTATGTATATCAATAATATAAAACTTTATAATTGATATTAAAATCTTGTAAATATTGCTATAAGACTAAATAATATGATAATGACTAATCTTATCTGGTTTCGAAATGACTTGCGCACACGTAATAATTTAGCACTTTATTCTGCTTGCAAAGATAATAAATCAATTGTATTAGCCTTATTTGTTTCTGTGCCTGAACAGTGGAAAATAAATGGAATATCTTCTAAAAAAGCGTTTTTAATATATAAAAATGTTCTTTTTTTAAAGAAAGAACTAATGAAATTAAATATCGTTTTATACTACCATGAGTCTACTACTTTCTTAAAATCTGTCAATTATCTTGTTAAATTTTGTAAAAAAAATAAAGTAAATCATTTATATTATAATTATGAATATGAATTTCTTGAACAAAAAAGAGATTTTCTAGTCGCTAAAAAACTTAAAAATTATTTTATCTTTTCAAGTGGGTTTCATAGTTCTACATTAGCAATACCTGGAGAAATTGTAAATAAACAAGGAAAAATGTATAAAAAGTATAGTCATTTTAAAAAAAAATGTATTTTAACATTATTAAAAAATTATTCAAAGAATACTTTTAAACTTCAAAAAAGAAAAAATTTTATAAAAAAACATAATTTTTATATCCCACTATTTAACTTTCCTATGGAACATTTTAATGAACAATTATTTCCAGTAGGAGAAATTAAAGTATTAAAGAAATTAAAATTATTTATTAAACATAAATTAAATAAATACGATATTAATCGTAATTATTTTATGTTAAATGGCACTAGTATGCTTTCCCCCCATTTGTCTATCGGGGTATTGTCACCTATACAATGTTTGTCTTATTTATTTAAATATTCTTCTAATATACATGAATATTCTTTTGAAAAATGTGCTTGGATAAATGAGCTCATTTGGCGTGAGTTCTTTAAACATTTTCTATACTTTTATCCAATACTAGGTAAGAAAAAAGTATTATGTAATTGGGAAAACAATATAAAATGGGAAAATAATATTGAACATTTTACTTTATGGAAAAAAGGAGAAACAGGATTTCCTATTATAGATGCTGGAATGAAACAACTAAATAAACTTGGATGGATGCACAACCGTTTAAGAATGATCACTTCTAGTTTTTTAGTCAAAAATTTATTAGTTAATTGGAGAAATGGAGAACAATATTTTATGTCACAACTTATTGATGGTGACTTAGCATTAAATAATGGTAATTGGCAATGGATTGCTTCTATTGGTAGTGATAGTAATCCATACTTTCGCATATTTAATCCTATACTGCAATCTAAAAAGTTTGATATAAAAGGAGTATTTATTAAAAAATATCTTCCTGAACTAAAAAAAATTCCTTCAATAAATATTCATGATCCTAATTCATGGAATGAAGAAATAAGGAAAACAATTAATTATCCTAAACCAATAATAAATCTAATCGATTCAAGACAAAAATCATTAAAAGTTTTTAAACATGCAAGATACAAATCATAATCATATATATTAACTCATGAAAAATACTATATTAGAAAAAATTATAAATAAAAAATTAAACTCTGCAAAATTTGACGATTGTATTCCGAATGGATTGCAAATAGAAGGAATTCAAGAAATAAAAAAAATTATAACTGGAGTTACAGCATGTCAAGAATTATTAGACATTGCTGTCAAAAAAAAAGCACAAGCTATAATAGTACATCATGGATATTTTTGGAATAAAAGTGAAAGAGTTATAAAAGGAATACTTAAAAGTAGAGTAAAAACTATACTTGAAAATAATATTAATTTATATTGTTGGCATTTACCTCTTGATTATCACTATAAATTAGGAAATAACGCTCAAATAAAAGAAGCTCTAAATATCTGCTTAAAAGGATATATATTACCATTGGTACCTTGGGGGATCTTTAAACAAGACATTGCTTATAAAAAACTAATTAAAATTATATCAAAAAAATTTAATAGAATTCCTTTTCATTATAAACATAACGCACCTGAAATAATTAAAAAAGTTGCTTGGTGTAGTGGAAAAGGACAAAGTTTTATAAATTCTGTTTCTCAATTTGGAGTAGATGCATTTTTAACAGGTGAAGTATCAGAAGATACTATTCATGTCGCTAAAGAAAAGAATTTTCATTTTTTTTCAATTGGACATCATGCTAGTGAACGTGGAGGAATAATAGCATTAACTAATTGGTTAAAAAACACAAGCAATTTAGATATCACTTTTATTGATGTTTATAATCCTATTTAATTTTGCGTATATTTTGATTGAATGTAATTTTTGCATATTTTAATATGATTTTATAAAATTATTTAAATTTTAAAAAATTTAAAATAAGCATATTTAAAAAGTTTAATTAGAATTAAAATAATGATGTAAAATTACAATATTTTAATAATTTTAAAATTATTTTAAATAAAAGTTTAAGTTAATTAAAATTGATTTTTTATTATTTTTATGAAATATCTTTTTTTCTATCTAAAACATAAAGTTATATATTAAATATTTCTTTATAATTATTTATCTATTAAGGAAAATTATGAAAAAAGATGAATTTAAAAATAAATTAAATTTGTCGCTATTAATAAATACTGATATATATTACTTAGATAATATGTATAAGCAATTTTTAAAAGATTCCCATTCTATAGATAAATCTTGGAGTGATTTTTTCAAAAAATATTTTAATGAAACAAATTTAAATAATAAACCAAAAAAAAAGAATTTTATAATTTCTAAAAATAAGGAAAATATAAAAAATATAGCAGGTACTATAATTGACTTTTTTCGTAGAAATGGACATAGATTTTCTAATTTAGACCCACTAAACCTAAAAAAAAATGAATCTTTTCCAACATTAGAATCATTTTTAAATGGAATAGATATCAAAAATATTGATATACAATTTTTTTCACAGTTCTTAAATAATTCTTTTGATGCAATGACTTTAAAAGATTTGTATTATACTTTTCATAAAATATATTGTAAAAATATAGGATATGAATATATGCATATCAATTGTGAACGTGAAAAAAAATGGATTCAAAATTATATCGAACGTAACTATAGAAAGCATATATTTAATAAAGAAGAAAAGAAAGGTATCTTAAAAAATTTAATTGCAGCCGAAACGTTAGAAAAATATTTTGCTTCTAAATTTCCTGGTTCAAAACGTTTTTCTTTAGAAGGAGCTGAATCATTAATACCTATGTTGCATGAAATTATCAATTACGTTACTAAGTTTAACATTAACAAAATAATATTAGGAATGTCTCATAGAGGTCGATTAAATGTACTAATTAACGTTTTAGAAAAACCAATGAAAGATGTATTTAACGAATTTTCTGAAATAAGTAAAACAAGAAATTTGAGAAATGGAGACGTAAAATATCACATGGGTTTTAATAAAAGCAAATCAACTCAATTTGGAGTTGTTGATTTAGATTTGAAATTTAATCCTTCACATCTAGAAATTATTAATCCCGTAGTAGTAGGAGCTACTAGAGCTTATCAAGATAATATAAAAAAAGATAGTAAAAACAACGTTTTATCTTTAATACTTCATGGAGATGCAGCTATTTCTGGACAGGGAGTAGTTCAAGAAACGTTAAACATGTCTCAGGTTAGAGGATACAAAGTAAACGGAACTGTACATATAGTATTAAATAATCAAATTGGATTTACTACTTCTAATTTAAAAGATTTAAGAAGTAGTATGTATTGTACTGATATTGCTAAAATGATTGAATCACCTATATTTCATGTTAACGCAGATAATCCAGAAGCAGTATTGTTTATAGTAAGGTTAGCTTTAAATTTTAAATATCATTTTAAAAAAGATATATTTATAGACTTTGTTTGCTATAGAAGACATGGACACAACGAAATAGATGATCCATTTGTAACTCAACCAATAATGTATTCAAAAATTAAAAATCATCTTACCATTTGTAATATTTATAATATAGAATTAATAAAAAAAAATGTAATTCATCACGATTATTTAAATATTAATATTAAAAAATATAAAAAAATACTAGATATGCAATATTTAGAACACAAAGTTGATGTACAATTAGCAAAAAAAAATTTCTTTCATAAAAAACATTCTTCTATAATTTGTAATCAAGTTATCGAAAATATTTCTGAAAATAAATTAAAAGAACTAGCAAAAAAAATTAGTATTATTCCATCAAATATTGTTGTTCATCATAGAGTTTTAAAAATATACCAAGATAGATTAGATATGGCAAATGGAAAGAAATTTCTAGATTGGGGGGCTGCAGAAACATTGGCATATGCTTCATTATTAAATCAAGGTATTTCTTGTCGATTATCAGGGGAAGATGTGAGTAGAGGAACTTTTTCTCATAGGCATGCTATTATCTATGATCAAAAAAATGGGGCGTCATATATTCCTTTACAAAATATAAATTCTAAACAAGGGAAATTTTATATTTGGGATTCAGTATTATCAGAAGAAGCAGCATTAGCTTTTGAATATGGATATTCTATTAGTAATAATAATACATTAACTATTTGGGAAGCCCAGTTTGGAGATTTTGCAAATGGGGCACAAATTGTTATTGATCAATTCATTTGTTCTAGTGAACAAAAATGGGGAGTTTCGTGCAATTTAGTAATGTTATTGCCTCATGGATATGAGGGCCAAGGACCAGAACATTCTTCTTCTCGATTAGAAAGATATCTCCAATTATCTGCTGAAAATAATATACAAATTTGTATACCTACAACTGCTGCTCAAATGTATCATGTATTACGAAGACAATCACTAAATATTGCGAAAAAACCTTTAATTGTTATAACGCCGAAATCTCTTTTGCGTTATCCGTTATCATCTTCACCTTTACAAGAATTTTCAAAAAATATTTTTCAAGAAATTATCCACGAAATTGATAATATAAATACTAACATAATAACAAGAATTATTTTATGTTCTGGAAAAATATATTACGATTTATTATATCAAAGACGGATAAATAAAAAAAATAACATAGCTATTTTTAGAATAGAACAATTATACCCGTTTCCTAGTAAGATGTTATTAAAAATATTAAAATCATACTCTCATGTTCGCGATTTTGTATGGTGTCAAGAAGAACCTCTCAATCAAGGTGCATGGACTTATAGTCAATATTATTTAAAAAAAATTTTATCTAAAAAATCTTCATTAAGTTATATAGGTCGTTCTAAGTCTTCATCTACAGCTACTGGTTACATTGATATTCATAAAAAACAACAAAAACGATTAGTTTATGATGCTTTAAATATAAGTTAACATAAGAGATAATAATGAATATAGAAAATATTCTTGTTCCTAGTCTTCCTGAATCAGTTACTGAAGCTACAATTATAACTTGGCATAAAAAACCTGGTGATGTTTTAAAAGAAGACGATATCTTAGTAGATATTGAAACTGATAAAATAGTTTTAGAAATACCATCTTTGTGTAACGGAACATTAGGTAACATTATTGCGAATCAAGGACAAAAAGTATTTTCAGGACAAATTATAGGAACAATAGTAAAATCAAATATTAAAAATAATTTATCAATCAACAATTTAAAAAAAGCTGAGAACATTAAGGACAATAAAGAATTAACTTTATCTAAAAAACATCTAAGTCCTATGGTAAGACGATTAATATCTATATATAATTTAAAAGATATTTATATTAAAGGTACCGGCATAAAAGATCGTATTACACGTGAAGATATAATGAAACATGTTAATAAAAGTACTATAAAAACTGATATGAATAACACGTGTAATAATGAATATCAAAAAAAGTCAAATATAAAAAATTGTAGTAGAAATATTAATCGTGTAAAAATGTCTGAATTAAGAAAAAAAATTTCTGAAAGATTATTAGAAACGAAAAATAATTCGGCTTCATTGACTACTTTTAATGAAGTAAATATGGAATCTATTTTAAATTTAAGAAAAAAATATGGAGATTTATTTACAAAAAAATATAATATTAAATTAGGTTTAATGTCTTTTTATGTAAAAGCAGTAATAGAAGCACTTAAAAACTTTCCTGAAATTAATGCTTCAATCGATCAAGACGATATTATTTACTATAAATATTTTGATATTAATATTGCTATTTCTACTCCTCGGGGATTAGTTGCACCTGTATTAAGGAATGTAGATTTAATGAGCATGTCAGAAATTGAGCAAGAAATTCAAATGCTTTCTATGAAAGCAAGAAATTCTAAACTAACTATTGACCATTTAAAAGGAGGAAATTTTACCATTACTAATGGTGGAATTTTTGGATCTTTATTTTCTACTCCGTTAATAAACCCTCCTCAATCAGCCATCTTAGGAATGCATTCCATTAAAGAAAGACCTATGGTCGTAGATAATAATATTAAAATACTTCCTATGATGTATTTAGCACTAACATATGATCATCGTTTAATAGATGGAAAAGAATCAGTAGGGTTTTTAATGAAAATAAAAGAATTATTAGAAGATTTCAATCGAATTATATTAGGTATATAACTTATATAATATTTTATTAAGTATAAAAATCTTTTGGTGCTATGATAAATCTTAGCACCAATATTATACTACATTATAACTAATATACTACAATTGCTCGTCGATTTTTTGAATAAATATCTTCTTTATCACCAATTTCAGCTGGCTTGTCTGAACCATAAGATATTATAGAAATTTGTTTAGATGGTATTCCTTTACTTTCCAAGTACAACTTTACCGATTCAGCACGGCGTTTACCTAGTTCAATGTTATATTTTTCTGATCCTCTTTTATCTGTATGTCCCTCAATAATAATATTAATATTAGGATTATTATATAAAAATTTAGCAATTTTATTTAATATTTTAGAAAATTTTGCGTTAATAATAGACTTATTAAAATTAAAATAAATAGTATTATCTTTTTTTAATTCGTCTATTTGTTTAGGAGTATCTACATTAACTGGAATATCTATACTTGAACTATTTTGATCAGAAATAACTTTTTCCAATGTATCTTTTTGAAAGCTACATGAATACATTGCTATCATTGGAAAAATAATGGTAATAATTTTTAATATTTTATTTAATTTCATTCATAATTCCTATAATTTAACTTTTTAAAATGTCATTATTTTGTAATTTTATATTTTACATCTAAATATTTAATATTAGTATAATAAAATAAATATTTTTAAAAGTATTATGATATAACATTCAATATTAACATTAATTGTAAATAATAGTTATTATATTAACAGTAAAACAGTAGTAGAAAAAATAATATGCTCTTTATTTATTAAATTAAAATTGTTCCAAATTTAATTAATGTATTATAGATTTCGTATATAAAATAAATTTTATTTTTTAGTTATACTATGTTTATTTATATAAATATATTGAATTTAAATGTTCAATATATTTATATAAATAATAATACTTTTTTCTATTTTTTAAAAGTTATCTTTTAATAATTAAAAGAGAAATAAGAAATTTTCGAACTAGTATGTAACAAATAATTTAATTTTAAATAAATATAAAATATTAATAGATCAAACAAGATGCAACTATGTTTATATAGCAAATATATATAAATTTTAAAAATATATTAAAAGTTTTAAATTCATTACTAAAAATAAAAAATTATTTCAAAAACATAAGAGCTATTTTATAATGTAAAACTAATAAAATATTTTTTCTTAAATATTTTAAAAATAAAACAGAAATTAACCAAAACATACAATTTATAAGGTTATAATATTATGACAATACATAAATTAGTTTTAATGAGACATGGTGAAAGTGAGTGGAATAAATTAAATAAATTTACTGGATGGATAGACATAGATCTATCTGAAACAGGTATTATTGAAGCAATAAAGTGTGCTAAATTATTAAAATTAAAAGGATTTAGTTTTAATTATGCATATGCTTCTATTCTAAAAAGATCCATACATACTTTATGGACTATAATAAGACATTTAAATCAATCTTGGATTCCAGTAAAAAAATCTTGGCATTTAAATGAACGTCATTATGGAGCATTACAAGGATTAAACAAAAATGATGTAATTAAAAAGTATGGAGAACTACAAGTTCAGCAATGGAGAAGAGGGTTTAATATTTCTCCTCCAAAAATAAGCTCATCAGAAAGAAAAATTTTAACTTTAGATCCTAAATATTCCACTGTTAATCCTGATAAAATTCCATTTTCTGAAAGTTTAAAATCTACTTCTAAGAGAGTTATCCCTTTTTGGAAAACAGTTATTTTCCCCAATTTAAAAGAAAAAAATAAAATTATTATTGTAGCTCATGGAAATTCTCTTCGTGCTTTAATGAAATATTTAAGCAATATGAGCGATGAAGATATTATGAATTTAGATATTGTTACTGGAACTCCTATAGTATATGAATTTAATAATTATTTTGAACCTATAAAGTATTACTACTTATAATTTTTTATAATTAATTGTCATAAAGCGCATATCAAAACTATATCTTTAATAATAAGTTAAAAATTTTTGTAAACATTTATATGCTAATTACAGAATATTTATTATTCAATATTATTCAGATTTTATGTATTGATATGTATACTTATAAAGTGATTATTTTAGAGAACTACATGATTAAAAAAATTGGTGTACTAACTAGTGGAGGTGATTCTCCGGGAATGAATGCAGCAATTAGAGGAGTAGTAAGAACTGCATTGAGTAAAAATTTAGAAATATTTGGAATATACGATGGGTATCTTGGACTTTATGAAAATAGAATGATTACTTTAGACAGATATAGTGTTTCTGATATAATTAATAGAGGAGGTACTTTTCTCGGATCTGCTCGTTTTCCTGATTTTTTAAAAAAGGACATACGATTAGTAGCTATTCAAAATATGAAAAAACGTAACATAGACGTTTTAGTCGTCATTGGTGGAGATGGTTCATATATAGGTGCAAAAAAGTTAACAGAAATGGGATTTCCTTGTATTAGTATACCTGGAACCATAGATAATGATGTAGCAGGAACTGATTATACAATAGGATATTTTACAGCGTTAGAAACAGTAGTAGAAGCAATTGATAGATTAAGAGACACATCTTCTTCTCATCAAAGAATTTCTATAGTAGAAGTTATGGGGCGAAACTGTGGAGATTTAACATTAGCTGCAGCTATAGCGGGGGGATGTGAATTTATAGTATTACCTGAAATTAATTATATAGAAGAAGAATTGATAAAAGAAATAAAAGCTGGAATAAAAAAAGGTAAAAAACATGCAATAGTAGCTATTACTGAATATATTTGTGATGTTGAAAAGTTAGCAAAACATATTCAACGTGAAACTAAAAGGGAAACACGAGCAACAATTTTAGGTCATATACAAAGAGGAGGAGCACCAGTAGTATTTGATCGGATTTTAGCTTCTAGAATGGGAGAATATGCTGTAGAACTATTATTACAAGGATACCAAGGTCGATGTATTGGAATTAGAAATGAAAAAATGGTAAATCATGATATTACCGATGCTCTTAAAAATATGAAAAGACCGTTTAAATTTGACTGGTTAATTACTGCAAAAAAATTATATTAATGATGCTAATTACAATTTATAATATATATCTTTTAATTTTCAATATAATCAAATTAATTTTTATTTAATCCTATACCAAAGGAATTTTAAAATGAGTAATGTAAAAAAAAGAATTATATTACTATTTCAATGCATTTCTGAATTACTTGGTACAGGATTAATAGCATTTTTTAGTTCAAGTTACACAGCATATTCAAAATTAATATATAACTTTGACAATGTATTAGGATTTAGTTTTATATTAGGTTTGAGCACTTGTATAGCAATATATATTAGTTTATCTATGTCCGAAGCGCATTTAAATCCAATCGTAACTTTATCATTTTTTTTACTTTCTAAATTTAATCATAAAAAAGTAATACCTTATATTATATCTCAAATATTTGGATCTTTTTTTTCTTCAGTTATAACTTATAAACTATATTACGACTTATTGACAAATTTTGAAAAACATAATAGAATTTTAAGAGGCAGTTTAGAAAGTCTTAATTTAGCTTCTATTTTTTCTTTTTTTCCAAACAAAAATTTAGATGTACTAGAAATATTTTTATTAGAAATATTTGTTACTTTTATATTTATATTTATAATTATTATTTTAAATGATAATGAAAAACTGTTTTCTTTTAAAATTGCTACTTATTCTCCAATATTAATTGGTATATTAATATTTTTAATAAATATTATTATTTCTCCATTAACTAATTTTACATTAAATCCTGCACATGATATTGGATCACACATATTCATTTATTTATCAGGATGGGAAAAGATAGCGTTTACAAGAGGGGAAAGTGTGATTTACTTTGTCATACCTATATTAGGAACAATTTTAGGCTCCATTATGTCTGTTTACTTTTATAAATATATTAAAATTAAGTTTTATAGACATAAAATAAAATAAAAAGATAAATATTATTTTTCAAAAGATAAAATATTTAATATTTTAAAAAAATTATCAAAATCTAATGAAGCCGATCCTATTAAAAACCCATCAATTTCAACTATTTTACATAAATCTTTAATATTTGTCTGATTTACAGATCCTCCATATTGGATATAAAATAATTTCTTATTTGTAGCTTGTCTTTTTAAAATGTAGTTTTTTATGAAATTACATATATCCTCTATAAAATTAAGAGATGGAATTTTTCCTGATCCAATAGCCCAAATTGGTTCATAAGCTATTATTGTATTGAAAAACGCTTGTTCTCCTAATGAATCAAAAATAGTATCTATTTGATGTTGACATATTTGTTTAGTCATACCAGAATTATAATCGTTTTCTGTTTCTCCAATACATAGTATTGGGATCAATTGAAAATCTTTAACTATTTTAAACTTTTTTGCAACTATAATATTATTTTCTTTATGATGCAATCTTCTTTCAGAATGCCCAATGATAACATATTTTACATTAACATCATTTAACATGCTAACTGAAATTTCTCCGGTAAATGCCCCATTTAAATGTAGATCAACATTTTGCGCTCCTATCATAATTTTTGTATTCATGACGATTTTATACGCTGGGTATAAATATACAAAAGGAGGTACAATAATTAACTTTATTAAAATTTTTTTTTCACGTACAAAATTAGTTATGGGTTTTAATAAGTTATGGAGTAATTTTATACTTCCATTTAGTTTCCAATTAGCTACAATAATTTTTTTTTGCATTGTTAAATCTCAAAAATTTTACTAAGTTACTAATTTAGAGTTATAGGTTAGTAACTTAGTATTGAATTTCATAATTATTTTATTTCAATAATGTTTCATTATAATTAAAATTAATTGATGTTATAATTCCAATATATATCATTTTAAAATTAATATACCTAATTATACACTATCCTATATTGATATTCACGCAAAATAATTTTATTGTCATATTTACTATTTTATAGTATTTAGAATTATAAAGTATTTTTATTAATCTACGTTTTTAGCAGCTTTAAAAGCTTCAGTCATAGCATTTGAAAAATTTTTTCCGTCTTTTTTTTTGTCTTGATTTTCAATATATTCTTTTTTTTCTGAACATTCTGATAATATAGCAGATAAATATATTATTTTGTTCTTTCTATCCACGCTGTTTAATTTTACATCTATTTTTTTTTCAGGAAAAAAATATGATGTAAGTAATGAATTATCAGTAGTATATATATATGGAAGTTCTGAAATTTTAATGTATCCTTTAATACACTTAGACAACTCAATAGTAATAATTTTGTCATCTATTTTTTTAACAGTTCCTGAAACGATACTACCTTTTTTATAATTTAAAATATATTGATTAAATGGATCTTCTTTTAATTGTTTAATTCCTAAAGATATACGTTCTCTTTCAGAATCAACTTGTAAAACTATAGCTGAAATTTCATCACCTTTTTTATATTTTTTAACTGCTTCTTCACCTGATGAAACCCAAGATATATCTGACAAATGAACTAATCCATCAATTCCACCATGTAATCCAATAAAAATTCCAAAATCAGTAACAGATTTTATTCTTCCCTGGACACATGTTCCTTTATTATTTTTTTTCGAAAATTCTTTCCATGGATTAATTTTACATTGTTTTAATCCTAAAGAAATTCGTCTTTTTTCTTCATCAATATCTAATACCATTACTTCTACTATGGAATCAATATTTACTACTTTAGATGGATGAATGTTCTTATTAGTCCAATCCATTTCTGAAACATGAACTAAGCCTTCTACACCTTCTTCAATTTCTACAAAACACCCATAATCGGTTAAATTAGTTACTTTTCCAGTTATTCTTGTTCCCTCGGGATATCTTTCTGCGATTTTTGTCCATGGGTCATCTCCTAATTGTTTTAATCCTAGTGATACTCTTGTTTTGTCTCGGTCAAATTTTAATATTTTTACTTTAATTTCATCACCTATATTTACAATTTCGCTAGGATGTTTTACTCTTTTCCATGCCATATCAGTAATATGTAATAATCCATCTACTCCTCCTAAATCTACAAATGCTCCGTAATCGGTAAGATTTTTAACTATTCCTATTGATTCCATACCTTCTTGTAACGTAGAAAGTAATAAATTTCGTTCTACATTGTTTTCTGATTCAATAACGGCACGGCGAGATACAACTACATTATTACGTTTTTGATCTAATTTAATAACTTTAAATTCTAATTCTTTTCCTTCTAAATGACTAGAGTCTCGAATAGGACGAACATCTACTAAAGAACCAGGTAAGAATGCTCGAATATCATTTAATTCTACAGTAAATCCTCCTTTTACTTTTCCATTAATTGTTCCAAGTACCGTTTTGGAATCTTTGTAAGCTTTTTCTAATATTAACCATGCTTCATGACGCTTAGCTTTTTCACGTGATAGTAAAGTTTCACCAAATCCATCTTCAATGGCATCTAAAGCAACGTCAATTGTATCTCCTATTTTTACTTCTATATCTCCTTTAATATTTTTAAATTGTTCTATTGGAATAGTTGATTCAGATTTTAACCCGGCGTCAACTAACACAGTATCTTTATTAATGTCAATAACAATACCATGAATAATTGATCCAGGTTTAGTTTCAATTTTTTTTAAAGATTCTTCAAATAATTGAGAAAACGATTCAGTCATATCAATAATCTTACAGTATTGTTAAAACACCTATTTTCTTACGTCATGTAAAATAGTGTTTATTTTATAAATCCTATAATATTCTTTATTATAGATTGTATTTAGACATTTAATATTTCATTAATTATTCTAAATTTAATCAAGTAGTATACGTAAACATACTAATCAACTGTTTTAACATGCATATAATTTTGAGTTTATTATAATGATGCTTTTAAAAAATTAAAAATGATAATATTTATTTAAATTAATATCTCGTTTTATAATTCAGTAGAATTTATTGAAACTAATTTAAATTTTGTTTTTTAAAGTGTAACAAATATCGTCATATTCTAATTTTTAAATTAAATTTTAGAAATGTTAATATAAATACAAAAAATTATAGTTCTTATATTTATTTTGTTAGTTACTAAACTTAATAAGTTATAACAAAGTTATAAGTTTTAATAAAAATTTTTAATATATACATATGATCTCTTAAAAGTAATATTATTTATTGCTTTTATTTTTAGTATTATGTTAAATATTATAAATAAAGTTATTTTTTAAATCAT
Source organism: Buchnera aphidicola (Floraphis choui) (assembly GCA_039830045.1). Taxonomy (NCBI): domain Bacteria; kingdom Pseudomonadati; phylum Pseudomonadota; class Gammaproteobacteria; order Enterobacterales; family Erwiniaceae; genus Buchnera; species Buchnera aphidicola. The sequence continues at coordinate 331,465 of CP140044.1, forward strand.
TTTACTTAAAGAGGTATTAAAGAAATTTTAATATTAGTAAAATAAATTTCTTCTAAAAAATTTATTATTTAAAACGTTAATATCAAAATTTTTATGTTAATTTTAATTATATAATATTATAATTTAACATTTCAAAGTTCTTTTTTATAATTAACACTTTTCTTATTTTATTAATAATAAAACACGTTTTTATAAAATTTTAGTATAAAATTTATACTTTAATACTATTTATAATACTTTTAAATTTATATTACGTACAGATTATAAATAAATTTGTAGTTAAATTTATTATAGTATTTAGATTATATTTGTATACGTTATAAATGTTAATGTTTTAAAAAATTGAAATAAAATATCAAAAACTAATGGAATCTAGTTCATCAAAATAATTTGGAAACGTTTTATTAACACAACTTGGATTAAATAATGTTACTTTAGTATTGTCAGATAATGCTACTAAAGAAAAACACATAGCTATTCGATGATCGTTATAAGTGTTAATATTAGCATGAAAAAATTTTTTTGGTGGAGAAATATGAATATAATCGTTGCCTTCTTGTACTGTAGCTCCTACTTTTCTTAATTCTTTAGACATTGCTGATAATCGATCAGTTTCTTTTACTCTCCAGTTGTAAATATTTCGAATGATAGTATCTCCAATAGAAAATAATGCCACTATAGCAATAGTCATAGCAGCATCAGGAATATGATTCATATCTAAATCAATACCGCGTAATGTTCCTCTTCGGCAACAAATAAAGTTTCGTCCAAAAGTAATGAATGCACCCATTTTTTTAAGCACTTTTGAAAATGCAACATCTCCTTGAATACTATTTAAACCAATACCTGTAACACATACTGATCCTCCTTTAATTGCAGCTGAAGCAAGAAAATATGAAGCGGAAGATGCATCTCCTTCTATTAAATAATTGCCTGGAGATCGATATCTTTGACGTCCTCGAATATAAAAGGAAGTATAAGAATTATTTACAATATTTACTCCAAATTGACTAATTAATTTAAGTGTTATATCTATATAAGGTCTAGATACTAAATTCCCTTCTATTATAATTGTAGAATTTAAAGCAGCGAGAGGAGATGCAATTAGTAAAGCTGTTAAAAATTGACTAGAAATAGATCCATTAACAATTATATTTCCTCCAGAAAATCCTCCTTTAATATGTATTGGGGGGTATCCTTCTTTCTTAAAATATTGAATATTTGCACCTCCTTGCTGTAAAGAATGAACTAAATGTTTTATAGGTCTTTCTTGCATTCTATTATCCCCTGTAAGTAATATATTATTATTACTTAAAGATAATGCTGCAGTTAAAAACCTCATAGCAGTGCCTGCATTGCCTAAAAATAATGAAATTTCTTTATTTATGTATAATGGTTTAGATATTCCTTGAATTTTACATATAGAATTATTTTTAGATAAAACAAAATTTACTCCAAAAATTTTTAATGCATTTAGCATGTATTTAGTATCATCACTAAATAACAAATTATACAAATTAGTAGTTCCTTGTGACATAGCTGATAATAATAATACTCGATTAGAAATACTCTTTGATCCTGGCAAGCGTATTACTCCATCAACAAATGCAATCGAATTTAATGTTAAAAAATCTTGCATTATTAATCTCTTTATAAAAAATTATTTTATTAATTTAGATATATGATAACACTTTAAATAATTTTAAAAATATATTTTAGCTATCCGTATTTTTTTTCAAAATTTTTCATAAATTGTATTAATTTTATTACACCTTCTATTGGCATAGAATTATAAATAGAAGCACGAAACCCCCCAATAATACTATGTCCATTTAAGCAATGTAAGCCAAAATTATAAGATTTCTCTAAAAACAAAGAATAGAGATCATAATTTGTAATATTAAATATAACATTCATAAAAGAACGATTATAATTAATTATATTATTAATATAAAAATCAGTACTATCTATCATTTTATATAATAAATTTGCTTTTTTTTCATTAAATTTTTGTACTTCTATTAATCCTCCTAGTTTTTTTATCCATTTTAAAACTAAATTAGACACATATAAAGAAAATGTTGAAGGTGTGTTAAACATTGAATTATTTTCAGATAATATTTTATAATTTAAAATAGAAGGACATATATTTTTTGCTTTTTCTAACAAGTCACTACGTATAATTACTATAGTTACTCCAGAAGGACCTATATTTTTTTGCGCACTAGCATAAATCATACCATATCGTTTAACATCTATAACTCGAGAGAAAAGAGTTGATGAAAAATCGCCTACTATAATAGTTTCATTACTGAAATTAGGTTCTTCATAAATAGCTATTCCTTCAATTGTTTCATTAGGACAATAGTGAAGATATGCACTATTAGTATGTATTTTCCAATCACTCATAGGCAATATACAATGATGATTACTTAATATTTTTCGTACATTAATAATATTAGGAGTACAATATTTTTTACTTTCTAATGCTGCACTATATGACCAATATCCGCTGTTAATGTAATCTGCATATACATCATTTCCTAGTAAGTTTATAGGTATAGCAGAAAATTGTCCTCTTGCCCCACCATGACAAAACAATACTTTGTAATATTCAGGAACATTTAATAAGCTACGCAAATTAAATTCTAATTGTTCTAACACTGATATAAATTCTTTGCTTCGATGACTAATCTCTATTATAGATTTTCCAGAATTTTTCCAATTGCACAATTCTGATTGTGCTATTTTTAATACTTCTTTTGGCAACATAGCCGGGCCTGCGCTAAAATTATAAATTATATTTTTATCCATATATTAACCTAATAATAATTAGATCTTAATTGTTTAATTATGATTAAATATTTCTGAAATTAATTAAAATAATTCAATTTATTATTATAAACAACTTTTCTACAAGAATTTTAATCCTTTCATATAATTGGTTTGTAATACTTTAGGTACCTTAATTCGGCCATCAGATTGTTGATAATTTTCTAAAATTGCAGCTAGTGTTCTACCAATAGCCAGTCCTGATCCATTTATAGTATGCACAAAATAACTTTTATTATTAGTTTTAGATCGAAATTTTGCATAAATACGACGTGCTTGAAAATCTAACATATTAGAACAGGAAGACACTTCTCGATAGGAATTTTGTGATGGAAGCCATACTTCTAAATCATAAGTTTTTGTTGATGAAAAACTTGTGTCCCCCGCACATAATAATACTTTACGATATGGTAATTCTAATAAATCTAAAATTTTTTCTGCATGAGAAGTTAATTCTTCTAATTTTTCCATAGAGTTACTAGGATGAGTAATTTGAACAATTTCGACTTTATCAAATTGATGTAATCTAATTAACCCTCTTGTATCACGTCCATATGAAGAAGATTCTGAACGAAAACAAGGTGTATTAGCTACTAACATTATTGGCAATTTTTTTTCTTCTAATATACAATTTTTAAATAAATTAGTTAATGGAACTTCTGCGGTTGGTATTAATACATAATTACTATTTTTTTTTTGATTAGGAAGCGATTGAGTATAAAATAAATCCATACTAAATTTTGGTAATTGTCCTGTTCCATATAAACTGTTTTTAGATACTAAATAAGGAACATAAGTTTCTAGATATTTATGTATTTTAGTATGTATATCTAACATAAATTGTCCTAACGAACGATGTAATAAAGCAACACGCCCTTTCATAACAACAAAACGAGATCCAGATATTTTAGCTGATGATATCCAATCAAAACCGTCTAGTTGATTGCCTAATTCCACATGATCTTTAACTTTAAAAGAAAAATTATTTGTTGTTCCATAACGATTTATTTCTTTATTATTTTCATTATTAAATCCATTTGGAATAGAATCGTCAGGAATGTTAGGAATATTGGCTAGAAATACATTAATTTCTTCTAATAATGATTTCAATTCTTTTTTAACATGTAATAATTCTGTAATAATCTTATGCGCTTTAATTTTAGAATTTATACAATTTTGATGAGTTTTATTTTTGTCTCTTATAATATTAGAAATAATATTATGTTGTGATTGAAGGTTTTCACTTTGTGTTTGTAACAACTTTCTCTTTTTCTCTAAAGAAAAAAATTTTTTTACATCTAATGTAAATCCTTTTCTCTCTAATTTTTGTGAAATAGTATTAATATCACTACGCAGTAGTTTAATGTTTAACATATTTGAATTAATTTTATATTATATCAAGAAATTACGTTAAATTTTGATAATAAATTAACAATAAAAATATTTAAAGTATTAAAAACTTATACTTTAATTAATATTAAATATTATATATTCATATCACCTTTGGTTGTTTACAGTTAAACTAGAATAGATTTAAAAACAAATTGATCATTTTTAAATCTTCTAAAGTTCTGATTATAAGAAATAATAACATTTTTAATTCCGGTTCTTTCAATAAATTCAATTTTTCTAATAATGCCATTATTACTAATACAAATTTTGTAATATTTAGTCATATCTATATTAAATTTTAAAAATAGTTGAAAACAATCTTTTTTTTAAAATATTGTAATTTTTAAAAAATATTTATTTGTATTAGTAAATAGCATAAAAGGAGCATCTTTAAATATGTCCTTAGCAAAAAAAATACTTACTTGATGTATTAGTGAATCATAAAACCATATTGTTTTTAAATTAGAAATAATTTTAACTTGATCAGGGTTAATTAAATGCCAATTAAACCATCTAAGTTTCTTCATTTGAACTTCTCCTTTACCAGATTGAATAACTATACCTGTTTCATCAATAGTTTTTTGTTTAAGAAATGAAGAAAAATTATATAATTTAGAAATTCTATTTTCAAATGTTATATTTTTTGCTAATACATAGCTTATTTGTATATAATTTAAAAGCAGTAAAAGAAAAAATTTACAAATTTTACTTATTATTCTATACATCATTTAATCCTAATAATTTGTTATACTACTAACATATAGTATAAAATAGATTACTTATAAATGTACGTTTATCAAAATCTTTACATTAAAAAATTTTAATATATCATTATATATTAATAACGAAATTTAATGTTTTATAATCTATAAAATTATACTAAAGTTTACTCTTATTAATTTTATTAATTATTTTATATGTTAAAATACCTAATAAAATTTATTTTAAATATAAAATTGTTAATAAAATGCCAATAAATAAAGATACTATTCAACATCAAAAACTAATTATTATTGGGTCTGGGCCAGCTGGGTATACTGCAGCTATTTATGCGTCTAGAGCAAATCTTTACCCCACGTTATTTACTGGAGCTTATCCAGGTGGGCAATTAATTAATACAAATTCTATTGAAAATTGGCCTGGAAACCCTCAAATTATAACAGGAATAGAGTTAATGAATAAAATGCATGATCATGCAAAATTATTTAATACTACTATTATTTACGAAGAAATTACTCAAGTACAATTTGATAAAAGTCCATTTTTGCTAATAAGTGAATCTAATAAAAAGTATACTTCTGATGCAGTAATTATTGCTACAGGGGCTTCAGCAAAATCTCTAAACTTATCTTCAGAAGAAAAGTTTAAAGGAAGGGGTGTATCAACATGTGCTGTTTGCGATGGGTATTTTTATAAAGATAAAGTTGTTGCTGTAATTGGAGGAGGAAATTCTGCAATAGAAGAAGCATTATATTTATCTAATATAGCAAAAGTAGTACACTTAATTCATCGAAGACATTATTTTAGTGCTGAGAAAATATTAGTATCACGATTAATAAAAAAAGAAAAATATAAAAATATTATATTACATAAAAATAGTGTAGTACATGATATTATAGGTAATGAACAAGGAGTAACTGGAATAAATGTTATTGTTAAAAAAGATATACAGAAAAAAAATTATTTAATAGATGTATCTGGAGTATTTATAGCAATCGGATATAATCCAAATACAAAAATTTTTTTAAATCAAATTTCTATGAAAAATAATTACATCATTGTAAAATCAGGAGTACATGGTAATTATACCCAGACTAACATACCAGGAATTTTTGCAGCAGGAGATGTAATAGATCATATTTATAAGCAAGCAATTACTGCTTCGTCTAGTGGTTGCATGGCTGCTCTAGATGCAGAAAAATATCTTGATACATTAAAAAGTTTTACTTAATTTTTTAATAATATTAAAGTTTTAGAATAGTAAATTTAATTTTATAACAATATATTATATTTGTTGGATGAATAAATGACTAAAGAAGATAACATTGAAATGCAAGGCATAGTTATTGATACTTTACCCAATACTACGTTTCGCGTTGAATTAGAAAACAAACATATTGTAACTGCTCACATTTCAGGAAAAATGCGAAAAAATTATATCCGAATTCTTACAGGAGATAAGGTTACATTAGAGCTAACTCCTTATGATTTAAGTAAGGGGAGAATTATATTCAGAAGTAGATAGTATTTATATATAAATATATATTTTAAGCATATTATTTTATTATAAGTAATATTTCCTTAATTTTATTAATAATTAAATGAAAAAAGATAAAATCTTTAATTCAATTAATAAATATTATATTTAGGAGTTAAAAAAAGCTTAGAAATTTGAAACTTTATTTAAAATATTTATAAACTTAGAGATTAATAAAATGCGCACAAAGTATTGTGGAGAATTAAATATAAATCATATAAATAAAAAAGTAATATTATGCGGATGGGTAAATAAATATAGAAATTTAGGAAAAATATTTTTTTTAGACATGCGAGATAGGACAGGGATAGTTCAAATATTGTTTCATAATTCATCTAAAGTTTTATTTCAAAAAGCTATTCATTTAAAAAATGAATTTTGTATTCAAGTAATAGGAACAGTTAAAGAAAGAGATAAAAAAGATAAAAATTTTAAAATGTTTACTGGAGAAATAGAAGTTTTAGCTTTTACGTTAATACTTCTTAATAAATCACAACCATTACCTTTAGATTTTAATAAAAATAATTTAGATGAACTACGTTTGAAATTTCGTTATTTAGATCTTAGACGTCAAAATATGATTAATAATATAATAGTTAGAAACAAAATTACTACTATTATTCGATCATTCATGAATAAAAACAAATTTTTAGATATCGAAACACCATTATTAACTAGATCTACACCAGAAGGAGCACGCGATTATATTGTTCCAAGTCGTATTCAAAAAAATAAATTTTATGCTTTACCTCAATCTCCTCAATTGTTTAAACAATTATTAATGATTTCTGGAGTTGATAAATATTATCAAATTGCTAAATGTTTTCGAGACGAAGATTTAAGGTCAGATAGACAACCAGAATTTACGCAAATTGATGTTGAAGCTTCATTTGTAACAGGAGGAACTATACGTAAAATTATAGAAAGAATGATTAAACATTTATGGAAAAAAATTTTAAAAATTAATTTTAAAAAATTTCCAGTACTAACTTATAATCATACTATTCAAACATATGGTACTGATAAACCAGATTTAAGAAATCCTATACAATTTGTAGATATTACTAATTTAATAAAAAATATAAAAACTGATATTTTTTTAACATCTATATCACAAAAAGATAACTTAGCTATTGCATTATGTATACCTAAAGGGTCTAATTTAAATAATAATCAATTAGAAAAATATAATAAATTTATAAAAAAATATACTAATCAAAATTTATTTTTTATTAGAATTAATAAAGAAACACACAAACAATGTTCACAAAATATAGTTTTATCTCTATTTGATAAATATACTTTTAAAAAGTTACTTGAAACGACTCATGCAAAAGATGGCGATATCATATTATTTCTTTCAGACTTGAGACATTTAGTAAATAATGCTATGAGTAAATTAAGAATAAAAATTGGAAATGAACTAAATATTTCTAAAAACAATTCTTGGAAACCTGCATGGATTATTGATTTTCCATTATTTAAAAAAAATGAATTAAATCATTACGTTTCTACACATCATCCATTTACAGCTCCTAAAAACAAAAATAAATTAATGATCAAAAAAAATTTAGAAAATATTCTTGCAAATTCATATGATTTAGTAATTAATGGATATGAAATTGGAAGTGGATCAGTTAGAATCCATGACGAAACGATTCAAAAAAATATTTTTGACATATTAAAAATTAATAAAAAAGACCAAAAAGAAAAATTTGGATTTTTCTTGAAAGCGTTACGTTTTGGTACTCCTCCACATGCCGGGATTGCACTAGGATTAGATAGAATTGTCATGTTACTAACAAATAACAATAATATTAGAGATGTAATTGCTTTTCCTAAAACAACTACTGCTTCATGTTTAACAACGGAAGCACCTAATAAAATAGACACAAAAATATTAAATAATTTTAAGTAATATTGTAATTACGTAACACGTAATAAAGAAAACATATGAAAATTTTAATTGATTCTTTTAATATTGCTAATTAAAAACATACTAGTTGAAAATAATACAATAGAAGGACTAATAGGAACACTAAATATCATCGAAAATATTACCCCTCCTGTTAAAGAAACCATACCTATTAAGATAGAAAAAAAAACCATTTCTTCCGGAGAAGAAGAAAAACATTGAGCAGTAGCTGAAGGAATTAATAATAATGATATAATAATTAGAGATCCTACAAATTTTATTGCAATACTAACAGTTAATGCAATTAATAGTATTAAAATGCAATTAATTTTATAAACATTGATTCCATCTACTTTAGCTAGATCTGAGTTGATAGTGACTAATAACATAAAATCCCAATACTTTAATAGAACTAAAATAATAATAAAACAACTTAAAAATATAATTGTTAAATCAAAATAAGTCACTTCCAATAAATTTCCGAATAAATAGTTAGTAAAATTTTCCTTTTGCGCATTTGATACTATACTCATTATTATCATACCTAGTGATAACGAACTATAGCCTATAATTCCAAGAATAGTATCTAAAGATAACAAAGAATTGTTTTCAAGCCAATTAATAAATATTCCAAAACATAAAATTATAAAAAGAACTATATAAAATGGATGTATATTAAACAATATAGCACATGCAATTCCTAATAATGATGAATGCGATAAAGTATCTCCAAATGAAGACATACGACGCCAAATTATAAATGAACCAAGAGGACCAGCAACTAAAGTTAGTAACATTCCTGCTAGCCATCCAAAAAAAATTAATTTACACATATTTAATTATAATTCTCTTAATATTAAATTTAATATATTTAAAAATCATGATGATGATTGTGCTTATGATGATATAAAGCTAATTTGTTTTTTTTCAAGTGTCCGAAAATAGCAATAAACTTTGAATGTTTTGATACTATTTCTGGTAATCCTGAACAACATATATGTTTGTTTAGACAAATAACTTGATCTGTGTTAGACATTACTACACTTAAATCATGAGATACCATTAAAATAGAACATTTTAACTCATTTTTTATTTGATTAATTAATTTATAAAAAATAGTTTGACCTAAAAAATCAATACCTTGTATGGGTTCGTCTAAAACTAATAATTGAGGATTATTTAATAATGCACGAGCTAACAATACTTTTTGCATTTCTCCATTAGATAATTTTTTTAATGGGATATATCTTAAATGAAGAGCATTTACACGTTTTAATGTATTTAAAATAGATTCTCTTCTTTTTGAAAGGCTCATAAACCTATTAACTGTTAAGGGAAGAGTTGTATTAAAATTTAATTTCTGTGGTATATATCCAATACGCAAATGTTTATTATATACTACTTCTCCTTTATTAGGTCTTAATAATTTTAATATTACTTTTACCAAAGTAGATTTTCCTGCTCCATTAGGACCTATTAATGTTAAAATACAATTAGACATTAAATTTAATGAAACATCAGAAAGAATTGCTGTATTATTGAAATTCACTGATACATTTTTTAATGAAATAAACAATGACATATTTAATTGATATTATACAAAATAAATAATATGATATGCTATCATAAAGTAGTATGTGTTAAAAATAAAAACTAGACAATTAATAATTCTAGATATATTTAAATAATCTCAAAATATGTAATTACATACACGTTTTTAAATACTCAGTAAATTTTAAAAATATATAAATTACTTTAAATAAATTTAGATCTAATATAGTAAAATTGATATTAAATTAACTTAAACTTACTAATTTATAACTATAATTTTAAAAATTATTATAAATGTTTTATAAAAAATAATTATTTTAAAATAAAAGTAAACATATCTAATATCTTTATAGTATATTATAGATAATAATTTATAAGAAAATATAGGAAGATAAAAGTGTCATGTATAAATAAAAATATCTTTTTATTTATTTCAAAAAAAAATTTTTTATATCTTGTCGGATTTTTAGTAATAATTATGTCTGACATCATATTTATTAATTGTAATACTATAAATAATAATAACAAATTTGAATTAAAAGGGTCACACAGTAATAATTTTTTAAAAAAAAATAAAATTTTAAATAAAATAAAATTAAATTTTATTCCAAAAATTTCTTGCTATTCTGAAAAATATTATCCTTTAAATGCTTCAAAAAATTGCATTTATTTAAAATTCTTTAATGACTATCTTGCAACTAATTTAGTATTAAATTCATCATATATATCAAATAACATTAAAAATAAAAATTTATCTTTAAAAAGATCTTTGATATATAATACTCAGGAGCATTTTAATAAAAATATTTTAAATCATAAACAAAAGCATTGTGAATATTTAAGCGTTAAAGGAATATTAAATAATAATTTTTCACATACCATTAAAAATCTAGGATTAGATAGCTATGAAATTACCAATATAATAAATATTGTAAAACATCAAATTAATTTTTATAAATTAAATATTAATAATCCGTTTAGTATTTTAATAAAAAAAAATATATTAAAAGAAAAAATTTACAAAAATAAAATTATAGGTTTAAAAATATATCATAATAACTTAAATCATTATGGGGTATTAGCAAATAATGGAAAATTTTATGATAATCAAGGATATAGTCTAATAGAAAAATTTCTTAAATTTCCTGCTTTAAAAAAATATCGTATTTCCTCTAACTTTAATCCACACAGATTCAATCCAATAACGAAAAAAATTTCTCCTCATCAAGGTATAGATTTAGCTATGCCAATAGGAACGCCTATCCTATCTATAGGAAATGGAGAAATTATAAAAACTAAATCTAGTTTAGGAGCAGGAAAATATATTACTATTAAACATAATGTTCAATATGTAACTAGATACATGCATTTAAAGAAAATATTAGTTAAAGTTGGCGATAAAGTAAAAAGAGGAGATAAAATCGGTTTATCTGGAAATACAGGTTATTCAACGGGACCACATTTACATTATGAAATATGGTCGAAAAATAAAGTTATTAACCCAGAAAAACTGATAATTTCAGAAAGATTATCAGGAAATAATTTAAAAGTTTATTTAAAATATTGGAAAAGTATAATGTATTATCTAAAGAATATTTAATTATAAATACGAATTTATTTTTTAAACACAATTGATTTATGGTCATACTTTTAAAATTCTACTAGTATTAGTTGTTCCAATTTCCCCCATAACATCTCCTTGTGTAATAATAACTAAATTACCGTCATTTAAAAAACCTTTTGTCTTCAATAATATGATTGCATCGTTGGCTGCTAATACACCTACGTGTTTACTATTAAAGAATATAGGAGTAACTCCACGATATAATGAAGTCAGTTTTAGAGTTGCAATTCGAGAAGATAATGCAAAAATTGGAAGCCCAGAAGTAATTCTTGACGTCATCAAAGCAGTCTTTCCTGATTCTGTCATAGTAATAATTGCTGTAATGCCATCTAAATGATTAGCCGTATACATAGCTGACATAGCAATTGCTTCTTCAATATCGTAAAATTTATCATGTATTCTATGACGAGATACATTAATACTTGGTACCTTTTCCGCTCCTTTACAAATTTTAGACATAATCTTTATCGTTTCAATTGGATATTTTCCAGAAGCTGTTTCTGCTGATAACATCACTGCATCGCTACCATCTAATACAGCATTAGCAACATCCATAACTTCTGCTCGAGTAGGCATTGGATGAATAATCATTGATTCCATCATTTGCGTTGCTGTTATTACTACTTTATTTAATTGTCTAGCACGTCTAATCAAAATCTTTTGAATTCCAACTAATTCTGAATCACCTATTTCTACTCCTAAATCACCTCTAGCTACCATAATAGCGTCTGATGCTAATATAATTTCATCGATAATATTTTGATTAGCTACTGCTTCAGCACGCTCTATTTTAGCTATTATTTTTGCTGAACTACCAGATTGTAATGCCAAATGACGTGCAATTTTTAAATCTTTACTACAACGAGGAAAAGAAACAGCTAAATAATCTACTCCAATATTAGATGCAATTTTAATATCTTGTTTGTCCTTATAAGTTAATGTTTCAGCAGATAATCCTCCTCCTAATTTATTAATTCCTTTATTATTAGATAATATACCTCCTACAATTATTTTAGTTAGTATTTTATTTTTTGCGATACTTATTACTTCTAGTTGTATTCTTCCATCATCTAATAATAAAATATCTCCTCGAGAAACATCATTAGGTAATTTTTTATAATCTATACCAACTTGATTTATATCTCCTTTATCTGCTTCTAAATCAGCATCTAACGAAAATAAATTTCCTGAACTTAACATTACCTTTTTACTTTTAAATTTTGAAATTCGAATTTTTGGACCTTGTAAATCACCTAACAATGCAACATAAACACCTAATTTTTTCATAATATTTTGTGCATGTTTAGCTCTATACTCATGTTCTTCTTTAGTACCATGAGAAAAATTTAATCGTATTACGTTAACTCCTGATTTAATCATTTCTTCAAGAATAATATTATTGTCTGTAGATGGTCCTAAAGTAGCAACAATTTTTGTTCGTTTAAAATAATTTTCCATATTTTTCTCATTTTCTCATTTACTTATTTAACTTAAATAATGTATTAATAAAATTACTTATATAAAGTATATTTAAAAATTTTTATTAAAAAGTTAGTATACGAATACTACTAATAATAATTGGTCTCAAAAAGAACTTTTTTTCATAACATGTTATAATTCTAGTGTTTTTAATTTATATCAATAAAATTAAGTAATTTATTTTATTTAATATAACATTAATATATATTATAACTAGAATTAAATAAATAAAAAATCTCTGCTATTACATTAATAATTTATGTAAAATACAGTCATATATAAAAATTACTTTATAAAATTTATTAAAAATAATTGTAATAATAATTAAAAATTAAATAATACAATAAAGATAATTAGTATTATTTAAAAAATAAGAAGATAACTATGAGAAATATAAACAAAGTATGTAATTTAGTTATTTTTGGTGCAAAAGGAGATCTTGCTTGTAAAAAACTTTTACCTTCTTTGTATCAATTAGATAAAATATATAAACTTCCAGAAAATATGAAAATAATTGGTGTTGGCCGAGCTAACTGGGATAAAAACATTTATTCAACTATGGTTCGAAATTCATTAAAAAAATTTGTGAAAGAAGAAATAAACGAAAACATATGGGAAAAATTTTCTTCTCGATTAGAGTTTTGTAATCTTGATGTCAATAACGTTTGTGATTTTTTTAAATTAAAAAAAATGTTTGATATACATAATAGCTTAATTATAAATTATTTTGCAGTTCCACCTAATATATTTAGTGCAATTTGTCGCGGTTTAGGAGAAGCATGTTTAAATCTTGAACCTTCACGAATTATTATAGAAAAACCATTAGGATTTTCTTTAAAAAGTTCTAAAAAAATAAATAATAATATTAGTAAATATTTTAAAGAAAATCAAATTTTTCGAATTGATCATTATTTAGGAAAAGAGACAATATTAAATTTATTAGCTTTTAGATTTTCTAACTCTCTTTTTTATTATAATTGGAATAGAAATTTTATTGATCATATACAAATAACTATTTCTGAAGAAATAGGTGTAGAAGGTAGAAAAGAATATTTTAATAATACAGGTCAAATCCGAGATATGGTACAAAATCATTTATTACAAATATTAACTATTATTACAATGTCTCAACCTATCGACTTATACTCTAATAATATTCAAAATGAAAAAGTAAAAATTCTAAAAGCATTACGAAAATTTGATACAAATAATATTCATGAAAAAGTAATATTAGGTCAATATGATTCAGGTACGATAAATGGAATAAAAATTTCGTCGTATTTAGATGATATTGGAGAAAATGTGTATAGTGATACTGAAACATTTGTATCGATGAAAGTCAATATTGATAATGAACAATGGCATGGAGTTCCATTTTATTTAAGAACAGGTAAAAGACTTCCAAAAAAATATTCAGAAATAGTTATATTTTTTAAAAATATTCCAACCAATATTTTTAATAATTATCATTGTGACTTACCAAAAAATAAAATTACCATATCTTTACAACCTAATGAAGGAATAAATATTCAAATTCTCAACAAAATTCCAGGATTAGAATCTAAATACAAATTAGGAATAACTGAATTAAATTTTAACTATTCTCAAGATTTTAAATCATTAAAGTTATTTGATGCATATGAACGATTATTACTAGAAAGTATTAGAGGTAATCGATCTTTATTTGTAAGACGAGATGAAGTAGAATTATCTTGGAATTGGATTGATTCTATTTTCGATTCTTTAAATATACAAAAAAAATCGCCTGTGTTATATCCTTCTGGAACATGGGGACCTAATGAATCCCACATTATGATAAAAAAAGATGGTTATAAATGGAATATGCCTTAAATGTAATATTTCATTATGATTGTTTACTAATATAATATAAAATAGTTTATGTCTAATTATAAAACTTAGAATAGTTTAATTACAATTTTAAATTTAAAATTAACATTAAGTTTCGTTTTTTACTTATTACAAAACTATTTTTTCTAATTTCATTAAAATAATTAATAAAATTAAGTATAAGTTTATATCTTATTGTATAAGATCTATTAAATATCACAAAATATTTCAAAAATTTTTAATAACAAACATACACAATTTTTCTATTTTAAAATATTATTTTAATAAAGTAATTAGTATTAACATTTATACATTTAAATAGTATTTCATTAAAACTTTATAAAATTTCAAACTATAATTAAATCATAAAATGTTTTTAATTTCTATTATAATATTAATATTATTATCATTTAAAATAACTATCAATAAGAGAAGTTCGAAAAATACGCATAAATACCCATTATAAGTTAATGTAAAACGAATCACTAAAAATAAGAAAGATAATTTATTGTCTAAAATGCTTGTTTTAATTAAACTAAATTTAGGAAATTCATCATGATGCGTATAATTCTTTTTTTAATAACTAATTTAGCTGTTGTGTGTGTTTTCGGTTTTATTTTAAGTATTACAGGAATTAAATCTGAAAGTATGCATGGATTGCTGATTATGTCTATAATGTTTGGATTTAGTGGTTCTATAATATCATTATTAATGTCAAAATGGATTGCGTTACGTTCTATAAATGGATATGTAATACATCAACCTAATAGTGATACTGAAAATTGGCTAATAAATACTATTCGATTTCAATCTGAAAAAATCGGAATTTGTATGCCAGAAGTCGCAATATATCATGCTTCTGATATAAATGCGTTTGCTACAGGAGCAAGACGTAATTCTGCACTAATTGCAGTTTCTACTGGTTTATTAGAAAATATGAACAAAGATGAAGCTGAAGCTGTATTAGCTCACGAAATTACTCATATAGCTAATGGCGATATGATTACGATGACTTTACTACAAGGAATAATTAACACTTTTGTGATTTTTGCTTCTAGAATCGTTGCTAAAATAGTATCGAGTATATTATCAGGAGAAAAAACTGAAGATAGTCATTACAATGGAAATCCATGGATATATATAATTCTTTCCACTATTTTAGAGCTAACTTTTGGAATTTTTGCTAGTATAATAACTATGTGGTTTTCTAGAAATCGTGAATTTTATGCTGATGCTGGATCTGCAAAACTAGTCGGAAAACATAAAATGATTGCAGCGTTAGAAAAACTAAAGTTAAGTTATGAACCTCAAGAATCTAGTAGTATGATAGCATTTTGTATTAACGGAAGATCAAATAACTTTTTAAATTTATTTATGTCTCATCCATCGTTAGAAAGAAGAATTAATGCTTTATATAACCAGGAGTATATACAATAAGTAATATATATTATTACAATAAAAGAAGATACAAAAACAAAATTAAAAGTTTTAATTTTTAATAAAATTTATTTATTAATAGATGTTTAATTTGAAACTCAAGATTTTATTGGAAAAATAACATTATTTTTAAATTTTAATGAGGGCCTATGTATAAATTGCACAAGGCCTTTGTTTTCCAAAATTTTTATTTGAATAACTAATACAAATTTAAATAATAAAGTCTTTAATCCTTATAAAAATTATTTAAATAATAATATTGTCTTAACTTAAAATTAAATTTTATTCTGTCCTATTATTTTACGGAGTTTCTAATGGAACTTTTTTTAGATCCGTCGATCTGGGCAGGTCTATTAACACTTGTTATACTAGAAGTAGTATTAGGTATCGACAATTTAATATTTATAGCTATATTATCAGAGAAGTTACCACCATGTAAACAAGATAAAGCTCGTTTAATTGGACTATGCTTAGCTCTCATAATGAGATTAAGCCTACTTTCATTAATGTCATGGATGGTTACCTTAACAACAACGATAATTAGTAATAAATATTTTTCTTGTTCAGGACGTGATTTAATATTATTAGTTGGTGGATTTTTTTTATTATTTAAAGCAACTATAGAATTACACGAAAGATTAGATAATAATATACGTCAAGATGACAGCCATAAAAATTATGCCGGTTTTTGGACCGTAGTTATCCAAATTGTTGTTTTAGATGCTGTTTTTTCTTTAGATTCTATTATCACAGCAGTAGGAATAGTAAACAATTTACCGATTATGATGACTGCAGTAATTATTGCTATGGCTCTAATGTTATTAGCTTCTAAATTATTAATAAGATTTATTAATTCACATCAGACAGTAGTTGTTTTATGCTTAAGTTTTCTATTAATGATTGGATTTAGTTTAGTATCAGAAGCATTAGGATTTGTTATACCAAAAGGATATTTATATGCAGCAATTAGTTTTTCTATTATTATAGAGTTATTTAATCAAATAGCGCGTAGAAATTTTATTCGACATCAATCTCGTAGACCTATGAGACAAAGAGCTGCAGAAGCTATATTAAGACTAATGATTAGAGATCAATTTAAAAATTCTAATGATACAGTACCTTTAACCAGTAATACAGAAAAAAAGAACTTATGTATTTCTTCTTCAAATTCCGAAGAATTTAAAGAAGAAGAAAAATATATGATTAATAGTGTGTTAACGTTAGCTGCTCGATCTATTCGAAGTATTATGACACCCAGAAGTGAAATTTCTTGGGTTAATGTAGAACAACCAATTCCTAAAATTCGTACTCAACTATTAGACACTCCTCATAGTTTGTTTCCTATTTGTAAAGGTAAATTAGACGAAGTAATAGGAGTAGCACGAGCTAAGGAATTATTAGTAGAAATAGAAAATAAAAAAGATATAATAAAATTTTCTTCTACTACCCCTCCAATAATTATACCAGATACTATTGATCCATTAAACTTAATAGGAATATTAAGGTGTTCTAAAGGAAGTTTAGTGATTGTTACTAATGAATTTGGAGTAGTACAAGGTTTAATTACTCCATTAGATGTACTTGAAGCTATTGCTGGTGAATTTCCAGATGCAGATGAAACACCTGACATTATCATTGAAAAGGATAGTTGGTTGGTAAAAGGTGGCACAGACCTACATTCTTTGCAGCAATGTTTAAATACAACAAATTTAATTCAAGAAGAAGATAGCTATGCTTCATTAGCTGGATTATTAATTTCTCAAAAAGGACAGCTACCTCTTCCAGGAGAAATTATTTATATTCCCCCTTTAAAATTTTATATTGTAGAAGCAACGCAATATCGCATTAATTTAGTTCGAATTACCAAAGATAACACTTCAAGTCATAATACATAACTGTGTATCATTAAAATATTTATAAAATAAAAATAATGTCATAAAATTTGTTGTTTGTTTTTACGTTTCATGAATTTATAATTTTTAACGTGCTTTAAAGAGATGAAATAAATATGAATAAAACTATTTTAGCGTTTGATTCTTCGTTTTCTAATTGTTCTGTTTCTTTATTATATAAAAATAATGTCTATAGTAAAAAAAAAATATGCAGTAAAAACCAAACTAAATATATCTTACCTATGATAAAAAAAATATTAGAAGTCAACACCATAAAATTACATGAAATAGATATTATTACTATTTCTAAAGGTCCAGGAAATTTCATAGGAATAAGAACAACTATTGCAATAGCTCAAGGTATAGCACTAGGATTAAATATACCAATTGTTTCATTTCCTGCTGCATTAATCATGGCGGAACAAGCTTGGAAAATATTCGATAAAAAAAAAATATTAGTTATTTTTAAAATAGATGATAGCAGAATATATTTAATGCAATACATTAAAAATCAACAACAATATTGGACAAAAAAAAAATCAAAAACAATACTTACTCTTAAAGAAGTTATAAACAAGCTTTATATTTTAAGAACGCCGTGGGTAATAGTCGGGAATTGTTTAGAGTTATTTTCAAAAAATATTTATAAAAATTTAATATTTACCAATATTACTACTCCACAATCAGAGTTTATTATCTCTCTGTATTTATCACATAAGTGTTATCGAAGATGTAATTTCTCTAAAAAAATATTTCCAATATACTTTCAAAAAGAAGTATATTAATATAATATTTTAAAGCTATTAATTTTAAAATTAATAATTATGAATTTATCCAGAACTAATATTCTGGATTAACAGACTAATATTTTAAAAATATTATGAAAAATTGAAATTATGCTACTTATTCAGGAATAGTAACATTTAGTTCTAGTATGGAAATGTCTTTTTCTTTATGATCTAATTGAACTGAAATCATCTTAGGATCTACTTTAACATATTTACAGATTACTCGTAAAATTTCTTGTTTTAATTCAGGTAAATAATTGGGTTCATGATCTTTTCTTCTACGTTCAGCAACAATAATTTGTAATCTTTCTTTTGCTATATTAGCAGTATTTTTTTTTCGAGATAAAAAAAAATCTAACAAAGCCATATTTATCTCCCAAATAATCGTTTTAAAAAACTTTTTTTTTCTTCTTTAATAAATCGAAAAGGAACATTTTTACCTAACAAACGATTGACAGTGTCACAATAAGCTTTCCCAGCATTAGATTTCGTATGTAAAATTATAGATTCTCCTTGATTAGATGCTTTTAAAACGGAAGAATCTTCAGGAATTACTCCAATTAATGGTATTCTTAAGATATCCAAAACATCCTGTGTACTCAGCATTTCTCCACATTTTACTCTAGTTGGATTATAACGAGTCAATAATAAATGTTCTTTTATAGGATTACATTTATTTTTTGAACGTTTTGACTTAGATGCAATAATACCTAACATACGATCAGAATCTCTTATAGAAGAAATTTCAGGATTAGTAGTAATAATTGCTTCATCTGCAAAATATATTGCTAAAACAGCCCCAGATTCTATCCCAGCTGGAGAATCACAAATAATAATATCAAAACTCATTTCAATTAATTCTTGAAAAATATTATTAATACCTAATTTAGTGAGTGAATTTTTATCTTTAGTTTGAGATGCTGGAAGAATAAATAAATTGTCTGTTCTCTTATCTTTAATCAATGCTTGATTTAAATTTGCATCCCCATTAATTACATTTATAAAATCGTATACTACTCTACGCTCACATCCCATTATTAAATCTAAATTTCTTAATCCTATATCAAAATCAATTACTATTGTTTTTTTTCCTCTTTGTGCAAAACCTGTAGCTAATGCTGCACTAGAAGTTGTTTTTCCTACGCCTCCTTTACCTGATGTTACTACAATAATGCGCGTCATAAATATATCCTTAACATTTTAATTAAGTTTTAAAATATTTAATTTTTTATTCATTATATAAATTCTAACACTATGTCCTATAAAATCTGAAGAGAAGTGATTACTCAACAAATATTCTCCTGCAATAGACACTAACTCCGAAAAAAAATTCATACAAAATATTTGACACGTAGTATCTCCTTTAGCTCCAGCTAATACTCTTCCTCTCATATGCCCATAAACATGAATATTACCATCTGCTATTATTTCTGCTCCTGAATTAACATTATTGATAATAATTAAATCAGAGTTAACTGCATAAATTTTTTGGCCAGATCTAACAGGAAAATTAACAATTTTAGTTTTTACACTTTTATTTAAATCAGTATAGTAACTACTACTCAATCGATATTTTTTAATATGATGAATTAAACTTTTTTCTTCTGATAAAATAGGTAATCCAGATTGAATAATTTCATTTTTAAAAGTATCACTATAACAACCACTAACTCCTATAATATAAAAATTAAATGAGATAATTAACTTTTTTATATTATTCCAACTCTTTATATTGAAAGAATTTTGTATATTAACTAATATTGGTAAGTTTTTAAAAAATTTAGGAGACATTTGAATTTTCTTTCTTAGTTCTTGGCATATTAATTCAGTTGAATCAGTTTGCAAATGAAGAACTAATATTTTAAAAATACTTTCTTTTAATTCTAGCGGTAAAATTTTCATAATTTTAAATATTATTTAGAATAATAAATACCTTAATTTTCGAATATAGATTTTTAAAATAACATTAAGATATATAATTATTTTACGTTTAGGCATGAAGTAACTAATTTAAAACAATTAAATCATATAAATACTATAAAAATAGATTATAACTTAAATAATTTATATAGTTATTAAATTTAATAATTAATTTTGTATTTTACAAAAAATTGCTTTATATATAACTGATAAAATAAAGATTTTAATGTTTCTAAGTATAAATTTTTTTATAAATTTTTATGAGACACTATAAATGAATATACTATGTTAAGTATAATGCACTTAATATATAAGTTTAATTACTTATTAACATTGAATAGTCATAAATATGAAAAACACAAATAAATTAATCTTTAAAAATATAAATTTATTTTCAAAAAAAAAATTTTTATATCAGGCAATATATATAGTCAATTATATTTAAATATGTTTAATAGTAATATAGAAATATGCACTCAAAAATTTGATCATTGGTTAAATTTAAAAAAAACAAAACATAAAATAAAATTCTTATTATTAGAAGAAAAAAAATCTATTACAAATTCTGATACTGTATTATATTTTTGGCCAAATAACAAGATTGAAGCTATATTTCATTTACATCGTATTTGTTCATTACTTCCTATAAATAGTCATATTTTTTTAGTTGGGGGAAAAAATAGTGGAATTAATACTGTAAAAAATTTATTGAAACAATGGATGCGATTAGAAAAAATAGATTTTGCAAAACATTGTCTTCTTTTTGTTGGAGTAATAATTTTAAAACCTAATTTTCAATTTAACTATTTTATAAATAATACAACATGGAATGCAATGAATATTAAAACTGTTCCAGGAGTATTTAGTTATGGCAAAATCGACATAGGTTCTCAGTTATTGACATCAACTTTTACATCATCAATCAAAGGAAACGTACTTGATATAGGATGCGGTTCAGGAATTTTATCAGTATCACTAGCTAAATGCTCAAAAAAAGTACAACTAACATTAGTAGATACAAACATAGCAGCACTAAAATCTAGTGAATTAACTTTAAAATATAATAATATTAAAGGAGACATATTTCCTAGTAACATTTATTCAAATGTTAATAACAAATTTAATTTGATTATATCTAATCCTCCTATTCATAATAATTCAAAAACCAATTTGTACTATATAAATGAAATAGTAAAAAATTCGATACAATATTTAAAACCAAAAGGTGAAATAAGAATAGTAATCAACTCTAGTATATCATGTCATAAAATTTTTAAACGAACTTTTTTAGAATATAATATTTTAAAAGAAAATTTTAATTTTAAAGTTTATCAAGCGTATAAAAAATATAAAAAATGACTTTTATATGTAGAATATATGTTTTATTGATATACCCAGAGCGGGAATTGAACCCGCAAAGCTATGAAGCCGAGGGATTTTAAATCCCTTGTGTTTACCAATTTCACCATCTGGGCTAATATATTATAGATAAATTTTAAATAGGCGCATCCCGGAATTGAACCGGGCTACACGGATTTGCAATCCGCTACATAACCAATCTGTCAACGCGCCATAGAACAGAAATAGATTTTATCAATATTGATTAACAATTACAAGCATTTTAACATTCAATCGAAATATCATTTTATACATAAATAATATTTAAAATATAGTACTATAATATAACAAGAATTTCTTTAAAATATCATATAAATATTGTATAATAATTAATTAACATAAAATTTTTTCTTTATGGAGGAATGGCCGAGTGGTTTAAGGCAGCGGTCTTGAAAACCGCCGATGAGAAATCATCCGAGAGTTCGAATCCCTCTTCCTCCAAGAATTATTAAAGTTTACTACTTTTAAATATAATTAATGAAAAATTTTTCAAACGTAAACCTAAAATAAAGAGTGTTATTAAATAACTACACCCAGATATAAAACAGATTAATATTAATTGAAAAAATTTAGAAAGTATTGTTTTCGAGCTCCAATTAAAAAAAATACTTAAATTAAAATTCAAAACATATATCATAACTATTATAGAAATAAAAATTTTTCCTAAAAACACTAACCATCCAGGATTAGGAAAAAAATATTTTTTATTCAATAAAACTAAAAATAATAAAATAAAATTTATCCAAGCTGCAATACTAATTGATAATGCAAAGCTATTTTGTTTTAAATATGGTAAAAAAATAATATTCATTAACTGTGTTATTATTAAAATAAAAACAGAAATTATTGTAGGACTCAACAGATCATCATTTGAATAAAACTTAGATAATAAAATTTTTATTAAAATTAATGGAATTAACCCAATGGAATAAAAAATTAATATATCTTTAGTCATAATAACGTCAAAAATAGAAAAATTTCCATATTGAAATAATACAATTATTATTACCTTTGACAAAATAGCTAAAGATATTGAACTAGGGATAGCGATTAAACATCCAATTCGAAGTGCCCAATCCAACAATTTAGAATTTTCTTTTTTATTATTACCAATTATGTTATTTGATAATAAAGGTAAAAGAAGAGTTCCTAAAGATACTCCGAACATACCGGAAATAAATTCTATTAATCTATCAGCATAATATATCCACGATATAGCTCCAGTAACTAAAAATGATGCAGAAATAGTATTTATAATTACTGAAATTTGATTAGTAGAAACCCCTAAAATAATGACAATCATTTTTTTTAAAGTTATTTTTAATTTGACATTTTTCATATTAAATGTCGGTAATACTAACATATCAATTTTTTTTAAAAATGGAATTTGATAAATCAATTGAATTATCCCACCTAATACGATTGCCCAAGCCAAAGAAAAAATAGATGTTTCAAAATGTGAAGATAAAAATAATATAAAAAATATTATATTTATATTTAATAAAATAGAAGAACAAGAAGGTATAAAAAAATAGTTCCAAGTATTAAGAATAGATCCAATAAATGATCCTAAAGAAATAAAAAATATATAGGGAAAAATTATTTTTAGTAATTGCGATGTTAAATTAAATTCATATGAATTCTTATATAGTCCAGGAGCAATTATTGAAATAATTTCTGATGAGAAAAACATTCCAAAAATTGTAAAAATGCTTAAAAAAATAATCATAAATCCCAATATATTAGAAATAAACTCTTTTACAAACTTAATGTTATAACAATATTTATATTTTGATAAAATAGGAATAAATACTTGATAAAAAAACCCTTCTGCAAAAATTCTACGAAATAAATTTGGAATTTTGAAAGCTAAAAAAAAAGAATCCGTCAGTCCTGAAGCTCCAAATGTATATGCAATCAATGCATCTCGTATAAATCCTAATATTCTAGAACAAAAAGTTACAGTACTTAGTGATATTAATGATTTTAATATATTCACGATAAAACTACCTTTTTTGTTATTTATAATATAAAATAAATATTGTTCAATTTCTATCGTCGTACCAAATTACTAAACTTTTTATTAAATCTAAAATTTTTAAAATTTCTAGTGTAATTTCAATCTATAAAATTACTGTTAAAATTTATATTAAAATTATTCTACAACAGGAGTTATATAATTAAATTGAATAAATTTACCATAAAAAAACCTGATGATTGGCATGTACACTTTAGAAGTGGTGTCATTTTAAAAAAAATAGTAAAATATACAAGTAATTTCTATCAAAGAGCTATGATTATGCCTAATCTAGTTCCTCCCATTACTACTATAGAATCAGGAAAAAATTATAAAAAAGAGATTCTTCATACATTAGAAAAAAATTCAACTTTTCAACCATTAATTGTTTGTTATTTAACTGAACATACTAAACCTGATGATATTGAATATGCTTTTCTAAATAAAATTTTTTTTGCTGCTAAACTCTATCCTCAAAGTAGCACACATAATTCTAAATGCGGAATTAAAACAATTAAATCTATTACTTCTGTTTTAGAACGTATGCAAAAAATAGATATGCCATTATTAATTCATGGAGAAATAGTAGATAACAATATTGATATATTTGATAGAGAGAAAGTTTTCATTGATAGAGTATTAATTAAACTTAATCGAGATTTTCCAAAACTAAGGATTGTTTTAGAACATATTAGCACTAAAGAAGCTGTTGATTACATAACATCTATTAACAGTAATGTAGGGGCTACAATTACACCTCATCATTTAATGTTCAATAGAAATGATATATTATCGAATGGAATTCGACCGCATTTATATTGTTTACCAATTTTAAAAAATAAAAAACATCAAAATGCTCTTAAAAAAGTAATATCTAATGGACATAAAAAGTTTTTTTTAGGAACTGATAGCGCACCTCATTATTGTTTCAAAAAAGAAAATTATTGTGGATTAGCTGGAATATTTAATTCAATTTCGTCATTACCAATATATGCAGAAATATTTGAAAAAATGAATGCTTTAAAACACTTTGAGTCTTTTTGTTCAAAAAATGGGGCTCTTTTTTATTCACTTCCTGAAAACAAAAATACTATTACATTTATACGAAGGAGTTGGAAAATTCCTAATAAAATTTTAATTGGAAAAAATGCTATTATTCCTTTATTAGCGGGAAAGATAGTAAAATGGACCATAAAAAATACAAAAGTTATTTGTTAGTAATTACAATGTATCGTTTATTGTTTGCTATTCCTAATATTATTTTCCCATTATCTAGTTTCACCTTTACCTGTTGATTCATATACGCATTATTAATAGCACGACCTTCTGAAATAATTGTAAATTTTGAATCTTTAATAATTATTAATACTTTTTGATTCGTTTCAATTAACCACATAGGACGTAATAAAACATTAGTTATCAACTCGTTTTTTTTAATCGCTTTTAAACTAATTAAATTTAAAACTTGTTGTTTACTTGAATATATGTTAGATGATATTTTATCTAAATACCCATATTCGACAAAAACATCTTTGTTAGTTAATTTTTCCCCTTTATTAATATTTCTAGCAGCTCTTACATATTTTCCTTTAATGCTAATTTTTACTTGAATAAATTTATTTATTTTACCACAAATTACTTTAATATTTGTTAATCCTAATAATTTTTTAGAATTTAATAAAACAAATTTAGGAGAAAAACAAGTTTTCCACTGTTTCGAAGGAATATAATTATATAAAATTATATTCATACTATTAGAATAAATAGGATTTTGTTTTTTTAAAAATTTAATAAGATTTTCTGGTAAGGTGCTAGCTCGAATTGGAAATATAGTAAAAAATAATAAGCTTAAAAATAAATATATTTTCAAAATTATATACTCTTTCATAAAATAATGTTTATAAATATAAATTACATATTTTTACCAAAATAATTACAATTACAAATTAATAATAATTATAATTAGTATCAATAATAATATAAATTACAATAGTATGATATAATTTTTATATTTCATTAAACTAAGATTTAAATTAAAAACAAAAAATCAAAAGTAAATCTCTAAAAATAAACAACATTAACTTATAATACACTTTGAAATATGTGAACGAAATGTTAAATAAACTAGATAAAGAATTTTACTTGAATACATGCTCATTGAATTTACATGCGTACCGACAAGAGTTATTAGCTTCAAACATTGCAAATAGTAATACTCCGAATTATCGATCATTAGATATTGATTTTCCAAAAATATTGAATACACTAATAAAAGAAAATACTAATCAACCTAAATATAAATTAACAGTAACTTCTAAAAATCATATTTCTGTTTCAAAAAATAGAAATAAAAACAACTATGATAGAATCGTATCAAAAAATTATATTGTTAATAATGATACAGTAAATATAGATTCTGAAAAAATAAATTTTATAAAAAATAGTTTGTTATACCAAATGGATATTATTTTAATTAATAATAAATTTAAAAATCTTATGAACGTATTGAAAGGATAAGTCATGTCTTTACTAAAAATATTTGATATAGCTGGATCAGCAATGGTTGCACAATCTCAAAAAATGCAGATGCATGCGAGTAATTTAGCTAATACAGACAGTTTAATTAACAAAAATGGAAAGTTATATCCTTATATAGCAAAAAAGGCAATATTAAAATATGATAATTTAGATGATACTGAACTAGGAGGAGGAGTAAAAATAAAAGAGATAATAAATGATACAACCCCATTAAAGTCAATATATGATCCGCAAAGTCCCATCTCAGACTCCAATGGATTTGCTAAAATTTCAAATGTTAATGTTATTACTGAAACTATTAGCGCTATTTCAGCATCTAGAAATTATCAAGCTAACTTAGAGATATTAAATACGGCAAAATCAATGATTATGAAAACATTATCAATGGGACAATAAAATATAATTTTAAAACATATTATTTAACAAAATTTGAATATGTGTTATTACATATTTTATTTGTAAAATAAATTGTAAAATTTTTTTAAAATTAATTTATAATTAACATATAATAAATTTACATTACAAACAATTTTAAATTATCCTTTAAAAATTCTAATAAAAAATTATGGAACCTTTAATACACGAAACTATGATTTCTACTAAAAATATATTAGATAATCAAGAAATACTAGCTAACAATTTAGCTAATGCATCGACAGTAGGATTTAAATCTGCATTGCGTTCTCAAATAATATTATCTAATAATACAGATAAAGAACAATATCCTCATTTACTTAGTAAAAGTTATGATCAAACACAAGGTCCATTTATAAGTACTATGCAACCCTTAGATATTGCGATTACAAATAAATCTGGATGGTTAGTAGTACAAACTAATGACAAAAGTATAGCTTATACTAGAAATGGACATTTAAAAATAAATTCAGATCAACAGTTAACTAGTCAAGAACATATAATTATGGGGCAAAATGGTCCTATAGTTATACCTTCTGATTCTAAAACAAGAATATTATCTAATGGAATAATAGAAGTTATACATAACGATGAAGATTTTAGTCAAGAATTAGATAAATTAAAATTAGTGGAAATTAACATAAATAATTTAACTTATGGCAATAACGGATTATATTTTTTAAAAACGGCTAATCAACCTGATATAAAAGAAATTGAAGATAATCCTAATGTAAAATTGCTGTCCGGGACATTAGAAGATAGTAACGTTAATTTATCTGAAAATATGATTAATATCATGTCTGATGCTAGAAAATTTGATATGCAAATGAAAATTTTAACCGATTATGATGAAAACATACAACTTATTAATAAGTTCTTAAATATTAACAATTAAAACAAGAGAATTTCTTCATGATACCATCTTTATGGATTGCAAAAACAGGGTTAGACGCTCAACAAATTAATATGAACGTTATTTCTAACAACTTAGCTAATGTAAGTACTAATGGATTTAAACGATCTAGAGCTATATTCGAAGATCTAATTTATCATACAATACGACAACCTGGATCAAAATCATCTGGTGATACAACATTACCATCCGGATTGCAAATGGGAACAGGAGTAAGACCTGTATCTACAGAAAGAGTACACAATCAAGGTAATTTATCTAAAACTGATTCTTCTAAAGATATTGCTATAAATGGAAACGGGTTTTTCCAAGTACAATTGCCTGATGGAGATTTTGCATATACACGAGATGGGTCCTTTCAAGTTGATCAAACCGGACAATTAGTAACAAATAGCGGATTTCCTGTACAACCAATAATTAGCTTTCCAGCTAATAGCATTAATATGCATGTAGGAAGAGATGGTATAGTTACTGTTACCGTACAAGGGCAATCCCAACCAATACAAATTGGA
The DNA here is from genome assembly GCA_039830045.1 of Buchnera aphidicola (Floraphis choui). NCBI lineage: Bacteria > Pseudomonadati > Pseudomonadota > Gammaproteobacteria > Enterobacterales > Erwiniaceae > Buchnera > Buchnera aphidicola. The sequence goes on from CP140044.1 coordinate 360,192, forward strand.
CAACTGCACCTTGTAAACTTTGTTAATAGTTCTGGATTATCAAATTTGGGAGAAAATTTATATCAAGAAACCGAAGCATCCGGAAATCCTGTTACTACAATACCTGGATTAAATGGAACAGGATTACTGTATCAAGGATATGTAGAAACTTCCAACGTCAATATTGCAGAAGAATTAGTAAATATGATTCAAACTCAGCGTGCTTATGAAATTAATAGTAAAGTTATTACTACTGCTGATCAAATGTTACAAAAATTATCCCAATTATAATGTTTAATTTATATATATTATATACTATGAAGAATTTCATTAAATCATGATTATTAAAGGAAATATTTTGTGACTACACTATTTACTTTTAAAATCAGAAACTGTTTAATTTTCATATTTTTTATAGTACTTAACGGTTGTGCATTAAATCCATACACTATTTTAAGAAAAGATAGATTGAAATCTCCTGATTCTTCTTCTATGATATGGACTGACTTAATTAATCATTCAAATTATCAAGAACCAAATTCGGATCATCGATCTTTTGAACCATTATTTGAAGATTATAAGCCACATAATGTAGGAGATACATTTACTGTAATTGTACAAGAAAACATTAGTGCTAGTAATAATTCTTCTAATAATTTAGTTCGTGATAGCAATGCTAATCTAGGTTTAACATTTGGAAGTAATTATGAAAAAAACAATTATGAAAATAGAGCCGGATTAAATAGTTCTATTAAGAATAATTTTACCGGGACTGGTAGTTCTTTTGCAAATAACAAATTTGTAGGACTAATTACAGTAGTAGTTAATCGTGTCTTGCCAAATGGAAATTTAGAAGTTTCAGGAGAAAAAAAAATTTCAATTAATGAAGAAAGAGAAAAAATATATTTTTCAGGAATAGTTAATCCTCGTACTATTTCTAAAAATAATTCTGTAATTTCAACTCAAATAGCTAATGCTCGTATTGAATACATCAGTGATGGGGTTATTAATAAGGGATTAAATGTTGGTTGGTTTCAACGTATATTTTTAAGTATTTTATCTTTTTAACAAAATTAATAAATGGATAATAGCTAAACAATATTTATCTAAATTATTAATATTTGTCATAAAAATATTTAATTATTGATATCAATCAATTAAGGAAATTTATGTTTAAAAAATTGTTATTGAAATATATTTTAATAATGCTTTTTTTAATTAGCTTAAATGCACATGCTGATAAAATAAGAGATTTAATAACTATTCAAGGAGCGCGTGATACTCAACTAATCGGGTACGGTTTAGTTGCAGGTTTAAATGGGACGGGAGATGATACAAAAAATATTCCATATACCATTCACACGCTTCAAAATATGCTAGCTCAGTTAGGAATTGGGTTTTCTATAGAAAAAAATATGAAACTCAAAAATATTGCAGCAGTTATGGTAACTGCCAAATATTCAAGTTTTATTCATGAAGGGCAAAAAATAGACGTAATAATTTCTTCTATTGGAAATGCAACAAGTTTAAAAGGAGGAACATTATTAATGACTCCTTTAAGGAGTACTGATAACAAAATATATGCTGTTGCTCAGGGTAGTATTATAATAGATGAAACATATCACTCTCAAAAAAAATTTAAAAAATTTACGAATAATCAATTTAATAGTGGAAAAATTATTGAGGGAGCTATTATAGAACGAGAAATTAATAATAGTTTTGGAAAAAAGAACACTGTTATTTTACAACTTAATAACGAAGATTTTACTGCAGTACAAAAAATTAGCGATTTGATCAATGTTAAATATCCTTATTCTGCAATTGCATTGAATTCTAAAACAATACAATTAAATGTTCCAAAGAATAGTATTATTCAAGTTCGCATGCTATCAGAAATTCAAAATATTGATGTTAACTTACCTGATCAAGATGCAAAAATAGTTATTAATACTAAAACTGGAGATATTGCTATGAATCATGAAGTTAAAATAAATTCATGTGCAGTAGCACATGGAAACATATCTATGATCATTCATAAACCAAATAACACGTCACATTATTTTCAAAATTCTATTCTTAATATTAAAGCTAGTCGTTCAACAGAAAAAAGAAGTATTCTTGATGATAATTACAACACTCAAAATGAAATTAAATATATAGACAAAGTTGTACACTTGAATAGTATAGTTCACGCGCTAAATTCCCTTGGAATTAAACCAATAGAACTAATATCCATATTACAAGCCATGCACAATGTAGGTTGTTTACGAGCTAAATTAGAGATTATATAACCATGAATAATGACTTTTACTTTTATATAACCCCATATTCTAATGTAAAAAATTCTGATAAATTAACAACTTTGATACAAAATGATCAGAATAAAACTTTAAAGATAGCAAAACAAGTAGAAGGTTTGTTTCTTTATATGATGGTAAAAAGTATGAAGAATAGCTTTCCAAAAGATACTTTAATTAAAAAAGACCAAGAACACATATACGAAGATATATACGATAAATTTATTACTCAAAAAGTTAGTGATAAAGGACTAGGTTTGGCAAATATAATTGAAGAACAAATAAAACAAACCAATGAGATTGAGTATAATTAATATAACTTTTCAAAAAATGTTATTTTAAAATTTTTTATACTATAGTTATTTTGAAATTTCAAAACAAGAATATATTCATTAATATTTTATTTGTTTTAGCTTTTAATATAGAAAAATACAAATTGTATTTTATAATACATGATTTAAAATCTATGATAAAAAAATAATTCTCCCATGATTGTTACAAATGTATATATTCTATTTCATGGAAGAATTATTGTACAATGATATTATAATATTAATATTATATGATAATATAAAACTAAAAATCTATTTAATTTTTATTAAATTAAAATTAAGCATCAATATATAAAAAAATATAATGTATATTAAATTCTCTATATAAAATTAAACTTATTTTTTAAAGCATATTCATTACTTTTTTAATATAAGTTAAAATATTTGAATATCATTCAAATATAAAATTTTATTGAAATATTAAATATGTTTATAATTTTTTAAAACTATAAAAAGTAAATTATTTAAAACTTTCTTTGAATATATCCTGAATTGAGTTAATTTTAAGTTTTACTTAAACATACTATAAGTAACTTTAAAGTTGTTAATTTAAAAAATTTTTAATATTTTGTATTTATAAAGTTTATATTTTATTGTATTTATCTAATAATAATTAATTAAATTTGATCATTTTAAATGCAAATTTTTGTTAAATATTATTAACATTTTTAGAAAGATTTTCCATAATATTTTTTTTATTTAATAAAATATGGATTGTTTCTATAGGAGTACTATTAAAATATGTATGAATATTTTTGTTTAAATTTTCTAAATTAATTAAGTTTAAAATAGATAAATACAAAGATTCATTATTATTAATGTTTCCTTTTCCACTACATTTCGGACAAATATAATATTTAGATTCTTGTAGAGACGAGTTTAAACGTTGTCTAGACATTTCTAATAATCCAAACTTAGAAATATTTCCAATTTGAATGCGCGCGCGATCCTGTTGAACTATATTACGTAAACGGCTTGCAACTAGTTTTTGATTTTTAGATGTTGTCATATCAATGAAATCAATTACAATGAGTCCTCCCAAATCTCGTAATCGTAATTGACGAGAAATCTCATCAACTGCTTCTAAATTTGTATAAAGCGCTGTTTCTTCAATATCTATACCTTTAGTAGAACGAGACGAATTTATATCAATAGCAGTTAATGCTTCTACAGTATCAATAATTATAGACCCACCAGAAGGAAGGTTAACTTTCCTTTGAAAAACAGAGTTAACTTGTGATTCTATTTGATAACAATTAAATAAAGAGCGTTTTCCAGTGTATAACTTAATTTTATTTTTAAAATCAGGTCTTCCTAATAAAGATATATATTGATTCATAAAATATAATATTATCGGATTATCGACAAAAATTTCACTTATATCTTGATCAAGATAATCTCGTAAAACTCGAAAAATGATATTGCTTTCTTGATAAATTAAAAATGGAGCTGAATTAACTTCAGATTTTTTTTTAATTTCATTCCAACGTTGTAATTTAAAATTTAAATTTGATTGCAATGACGTTATTGATTGTTTAACTCCTGCTGTTCTAATAATTATTCCTATTTCACTAGGAATTTCCAATAATGATAATAATTTTTTTAACTTTATTCTATCTTTACCTTCTATTTTTCTAGATATTCCTAAAATTCCTGGATTATTAGGCATTAATACTAAATAGCTACCAGCTAGACTTATGAAAGTAGTTAATAAAGCTCCTTTTTCTCCTCTTTCTTCTTTATGTATCTGTACGATTAACTCTTGTCCTTCTTTTAAAATGTTTTTTATATTATAACGAATTTTATTAGAGTTTTTATTATATGTATATCTATTAAAGATTTCTTTTATTGGTAAAAACCCGTGCCTTTTTGAACCATAATCAATAAAAGCTGCTTCTAGACTAGGTTCAATACGAACTACTTTTCCTTTATAAATATTAGATTTTTTTTTTATAAAATTTATATTTTCAACATATAAATCATATAATCTTTGACCATCTACAAGAGCAATACGAAGTTCTTCTGAATGAGTAGTATTAATTAACATTCTTTTCATTATAATTCTTCTCATTTTAAGTTAAAGGAAGGACATATTAAAATTTTTTGTAAAGTATTTAAAACTATCACAATATTAAATTAGAATTACTATTATTTATATTAATTATAATAATTAACTTTAAACACATCAAAAATTATAAATTTAATTTCGTATTTAATCGAATATGATTAATGTAATTAAATTATTTAATTTTAATTTTATTTATATTATTTACTTGATTTATGAACAATATTTAAAAAACACATTTTAAACATCGTCAAATATAATTTTTGTATTTTCACTAAATGTATTTAATTTTAAAAAATATGTAAAATGTGTTTATTATATTATTTATAAAACATAATTTTATCATTTGTAATTTTCTATAAATTATTTTTAAATTAATATTATAAAACTAAATAAAATTTATTTTTTATGACATATAGGACAATCGATGATAAACAAAATGTTACCTGTATCATTTTTATACATTACGAAAGAAAATACGGAACAAAGGATAGACAATTTTTTAAGACATAAGTTTAAAACACTTCCAAAGAGTACAATTTATAAAATACTGAGAACAGGACAAGTTAGAATTAATAAAAATCGAGTAAAACCTAAATATAAATTACAAATTAGAGATCATATCAGAATTCCTCCTATCGAAAATATTAATATAAAAGAAAAAAACATAAAATTAAACAAAAAATTGTTTTCTTTATTGTCTAATAATATCTTATATGAAGACAATTATCTACTAATACTAAATAAACCCGCAGGAATAGCAGTACATAGTGGTAGTGGAATTAATTTTGGAATTATAGAATGTTTTAGAGAACTACTACATCGTAAAAGTATGTATCTTGATCTCGTACATAGATTAGATAGAGGAACATCAGGGGCTTTAATAATAGCTAAAAAACGTTCGATATTACGCGAATTACATAAGCAGCTAAGAGAAAAAAAAATTCAAAAAAAATATTTGGCTTTAGTGCATGGACATTGGCCACAACACTTAAAATATATTTCTGCTCCTCTATTAAAAACAAGATCAAATAATGATCATATCGTTAAAGTTAGTAATATTCATGGAAAATTTTCAAAAACTTATTTTAAAATAAAAAAAAAATATACTAATAACACTTTAATGTCAGTTATTCCAATTACCGGAAGAACTCACCAAATTCGAGTACATGCTAAATATGCGAATCATCCAATTGTATTAGACAAAAAATATGGTAATATTGATTTAGACAATGTAATTAAAAATAATTTCTGTGTCAAACGATTATTATTACATGCTAGCTCTATTACTTTTTTTCATCCAAAACAAAAAGAACTAATTAATATAGTTGCACCTATAGATAAAGAGTTTACGACTATTTTAAATAATCTTTCAAAGAACTAATAATAAAAAATTTAAAATGTTTTATGAAACTAATTAATATAAATATAATTTTAATTTATATACTTTAAAACTTTTTGATATCTATATTATGATTGATATCATAAAAAATTTTAAATTACATTAAATTTATTAAATATTAATATAAATATTTTATATAAAATTTTACATAACTAAGAGAAATATTATCAATGGCAGTGCAAAAAAATAAACCAACTCGATCTAAACGAGGCATGCGTAGGTCTCATGATCGCTTATGCGTACCATTATTATCTATAGATAAGACATCAGGAGAAACCCACATAAGACATCATATTACTAAAAAAAAATATTACAAAGGTATAAAAGTATTTTAATCATATCTCGTTTAATAATTATATGTAAATTAAATAAATAGTGCTATTTATAAAATAGCACTATCACATAATATTACTTTTGTATAACTAATGCATAAATTATACTAATGTAATTTTCACTATTTTAATTTATAAATAAAAATTAATAAATCTATAAAATTTTGTTTTAAAAATTTGAATAAATACATTTCGACTATAAAAACATATTTGATAATTACTTTAATTCAAACATTACTATATCTCAAAAATAAAACCAAAAATTATTAAAATTATGAATTTCAACTATTAACTATTATTATAAAAAGGAATATTCATGTATTTACATTCTATATTATTCCCTGGTCAAGAATTACAAAATATAAATGTATTATTTTCTTTTATAAATAAAAATGCAATTATAAAAAATACTTTTGACGAATCGTCCGAATATATTGGATATGATTTACGGAAACTAATTAAAAAAAAATCACAAGAAAAAATCAATACGAGTAAATATGCTAAATTAATAACGCTAACATCATCAATTGCTATGTATCGAGTATGGAAAAGTGAAAACAAAAACGTACCGCTAATATTAGCAGGACATAGTTTAGGAGAATATTCTGCGCTAGTATGTTCTAAATCACTAAAATTTTATGATGCTATAAAACTAATTACACTTCGTAATAAACTTATGCAGGAATCTATAAAAAATATGCGTGGGGCTATGAACGTAGTAATTGGATTGCAACAATACGAAATTGAAAAAATTTTAAAGAATTTCCAATACACAAAAAAAATTTCTATAGCTTGTATTAATACTAAATATCAAATTGTTATTTCAGGAGAACAGTCTATAGTACATAAAGTAAGCGATGTTTGCAAAAAAAACGGAGCTAAAAAAATTGTTTATTTATCTATACATCCTCCCTCCCATTGCATTCTGATGAAAAATGCTGCAAAAAAATTTTCAATTATATTAAATAAAACAACATTTAAAACACCAATATTTCCAGTTGTTAATAATGTTGATGCAAAATGTGAAACTTCTATATTAGCTATTCGAAAAGCGTTAACTAGACAATTATATAATCCAGTTAGATGGACTGATACTATCGCATATTTAGCCTCTAAAAACACATCAATATTTCTTGAAGCTGGATTAAATAGTACATTAACGAATCTTAATAAATTTATTGTTGCAATTCCATCAATTTCACTTAATAATAAAGTTAATTCTTCTTAAAATATTTAAAATATATATATATAAATATTAATCATGAAATTAAAAAAAAATAGCATTAGTTACAGGAGCAAGTAGTGGAATAGGAAAAGGAATTGCTAAAAAACTAGTAAGTCAAGGAATAATGGTAATTGGTACTTCTACTTCTGCAATAGGACAAAAAAAAATTAATAATTATTTAAAAAAAAATGGTTCTAGCTTTATTCTTAATGCTGAAAATCCTAATTCCATCACAAAAACTATACAAAATATTTACAATAACTTTGAATCTATTGATATATTAATAAATAACATAGGAATTATAAATGATAAATTGTTAATTAATATGACACATAAAGAATGGAATAATGTTTTAAATATTAATTTAAATTCTATTTTCTATATAACTCAACCTATTGTGCAAAAAATGATAAAGAAAAAAAAAGGCAAAATTGTTACTATAGGATCTATTATGGGTCATATAGGAAATTTAGGCCAAACAAATTATTCTACTTCAAAATCTGGACTCATTGGTTTTCACAGATCTTTAGCGTTAGAAGTTGCTTCTCAAGGAATTTGTGTAAATATGATAGCTCCTGGTTTTATCGAAACTAATATGACAAAAAATCTCACAGAACGTCAAAAAAATAAATATCTTTCTAAAATTCCTATACGTAGGTTTGGAACAATTAATGAAATATCTGAAACAGTTTTATTTTTAGTTTCTGATCATATTAATTATATTACGGGGCAAATTATTCATGTTAATGGTGGAATGTACATGCCTTAATTTAATGAAATTCATGTATTTCATTTTATTCTGAATATTTTATTTTACAATATTTTATTAAATAATTAAAAAAGGTTTATATGAAAAATATAGAAAAAAAAATAAAAAAAATCATTTCAAAACAATTAGGCATAAATAAAGAAGAAATTAATAATAAATCATCTTTAATTGAAGATCTAGGTTCAGATTCATTAGATAATGTAGAATTAATTATGACTTTAGAAGAACAATTTAACATTGAAATTCAAGATGAAGACGCAGAGAAATTTAATACAGTACAATCAATAATTGATTTTATCAAAAGTAAAACTTTATAATTTATTTTTAAATGTAATAAAATTTTTTAATCTATTATTGATATTTATAATTCTATTAAATAAAAAAATTTTTCATTTGGAAGTTTCAAAAATGCTGAATAGTAAATTTATAGTAATTGAAGGGATAGAAGGTTCTGGAAAAACCACAATATGCCATTTTGCAAAACAGTTATTGTTTAAATGGGGAATTACTAATATAAAAAATTTAAGGGAACCTGGAAGTACCCCATTATCTGAAAAAATTAGATTTTTGATCAAAAATTCTATTAAAAATGAATATATACACAATGAAACCGAATTATTATTAATTTATGCAGCTAGAATACAACTAATAAAAACAATAATATATCCAGAACTAAAAAAAGGAAATTGGATAATTAACGATCGACATGCATTATCTTCTTTAGCTTATCAAGGTGGAGGAAGAAGAATTCAAAAAAAAAAATATTATTATTGCAATCATTATTTATAAAAAATTTCGTTCCTGATATAACGTTTTATTTAGATGTAAAACCTATAGTTGGCTTAAAAAGAATTCAAAAAAGAAAAAATTTAGATAGAATAGAAAATAATAAATTAGAATTTTTTATACGAGTCAGAAACACTTATTTAAAATTTATTAGAAATAATTCTAAAATCATTAAAGTTAACGCTAATCATAATTTGAAAATGGTAAAAAAGAATTTTCAATTGAAATTTTATTCTTGGTTAAATAAAAATATATGAGTTTACATCCATGGTTGATTACACATTATTATAATATCATTTCTCATTTAAAAAATAAAAAAAATAATCGTTCTATTATATTAAAAACTCATAAAGGAATAGGAACTACTTCATTAGTAAAAAATATTGCGTTTTGGTTATTATGCTTAAATAAAAAAGAAAACACTTCTTTTTGTGGTCATTGTCAAAGTTGTCAATTAATGCATTTAAAAACTCATCCTGATTGGTATGATATGAAATTATTTTCGCGTAAAAATATAGTAGGCATTGATAGTATAAGATTATTATGCAGTCAAATATTTCAAACTGCTAAAAAAAATGGAAATAAAGTTATATATTTTTCTAATATATCACAACTAACAGAATGTGGAATTAATGCTTTGTTAAAAACACTTGAAAAACCTCCAAAAGATACGTACTTTTTATTTATAAATTATTTTTCTTTACCATTACTACTCACGTTTCGCAGCCGTTGCATACTATATAAAATTTTACCTCCATCAGAAGAAATTAGTATTCATTGGTTAAAACAAAACAATTTTAAAATAAAAGAAAAAACTCTTAAAACTGTATTACGTATTAACAAAGGATTACCTATTTTAGCTAAAGAATTTCTTTTAAAGTCATTATGGAAAGAACGAGACACATTTTTTGTTTGTCTTAAACACTCTATTTTAAACAAGAACTTAGTTTATATGTTAGATAACTTTAATTTAGGTAATATAGAAAAAAAAATTTTTTGGTTGTGTAGTTTATTATTAGATTCTATGAAAATAAAATATAGCAATAAAGATAATATAATTAATTTAGACAAAGTTAATATCGTAAAGCTTTTAAAAAAAAGATACTCTTTTATTTTATTAGACAATAGTCTAAGATCATGGATATATTGTAATTTCAAATTAGTTAGTATAACAGGAATTAATACAGAACTATTATTAACTGAACAATTATTACGATGGGAAACTATTTTAGCATTTAATATAAATTAAATTTTAACAAGAGAAAATTTTATGTTTTTTGTAGACTCACATTGTCATATTGACCTTTTGAATTATCACAATATACATTTAGGAATAGAAGATGTAATACAAAAAGCTAAGAACAATAATGTTAAACTATTATTGACAGTATCAACATCTATTAAAAACTTTAATTATATAAAAGTTTTTACAAAAAATAATAAAAATATATTGTTATCTTGTGGTATTCACCCTTTGCATTTAAATGAAGATAAAAATGAAATAAAAGATCTAAAAATATTATCTCAAAATAAAAAAGTAATTGCTATAGGAGAAACAGGATTAGATTATTTTCATAAATCTGACAATTTTTCTTCCCAAAAATTGTCATTTCGAAAACATGTTCAAATTGCAGTTAAACTTAACAAACCATTACTAATACATACTAGATGTGCTATTAACGATACAATTAACATTTTAAAGGAGGAGAAATCAGAAAAATGCACAGGAATAATTCACTCTTTTACTGAAAATATTAGTTCTGCAAAAAAATTGCTAGATTTAGGATTTTATATTTCTTTTTCTGGAATTATAACTTTTAAAAACTCTGATCATATAAGAAAAGTTGTACAATTTGTACCTTTAGATAGAATTTTATTAGAAACTGATTCTCCATATTTAACTCCAGTACCATATAGAGGCAAAGAAAATCAGCCTGCTTTTCTATATAACACGGCATTAGTTATCGCTAAGTTAAAAAACTTAGACATTACAGTTCTCGCATACAATACTACGAAAAATTTTTTTAAACTGTTTAATTTAAATTATCTTTTTTAAGATCATATTACATTAGTTAATATATGATATTTGTTATTTACCGTATTTATTTCTCAACTATAAAAAGTTTTATAAATACAAAAATAAAACATGTTTCTTGAAATAGATTTTATCTATAATAAAATTTAATAGGAAATTATTATGTATGTTTAAAAATACGTTTTCAAATTTACAAAAAATAGGCAAATCATTAATGTTACCAATATCTGTACTCCCTATTGCTGGGATATTATTAGGTATTGGTTCTGCCAATTTTAATATAATTCCAAATATTGTTTCACGAATTATGGCTGAAGCAGGAGGATCAGTATTTTATAACATGCCTTTAATTTTTGCTATTGGGATAGCACTAGGATTTACTAAAAATGATGGAGTATCTGCTTTAGCTGCAGTAGTTTCTTATGGAATCATGACACAAACATTTGCATTGATGACTCCTATTTTTTTAAAAAGTTCAATTATAGATATGAATAATAAATATTTATTAGATACTGGAATATTAGGAGGTATTATATCTGGATCTATTTCTGCATATATGTTTAATCGATTTCATCATATTCAACTTCCAGATTATTTAGGATTTTTTTCTGGAAAACGATTTATTCCAATTATTTCAGGATTGTCAGCCATTTTAGTGGGTTTGATTTTATCATTTATATGGCCTCCTATAGGTAATGGAATAAAAATATTTTCTGAGTGGGCAGCGTATCAAAATCCTGTTCTTGCTTTTGGAATATATGGCATAGTGGAACGAGCTTTAGTACCCTTCGGATTACATCATATATGGAACGTACCCTTTCAAATGCAAATAGGAGAGTATAGTAATTCTATCGGGCAAATATTTCATGGAGATATTGCTAGATATATGGCAGGTGATTCCACAGCTGGAAAATTATCAGGAGGTTTTATATTTAAAATGTATGGTCTTCCTGCCGCAGCATTAGCAATATGGCATTGTTCTCATAAAAAAAATAAAGCTAAAATAGGCGGGATTATGATGTCTGGAGCATTAACTGCTTTTTTAACAGGAATTACTGAACCCATTGAATTCTCATTTATTTTAGTAGCGCCTATATTATATGTAATTCATTCTATTTTAGCTGGCTTGGCTTTTCCAATTTGTATCTTATTAAATATGCGATCAGGAACAAGTTTTTCTCATGGATTAATTGACTTTTTAGTACTCAGTGGAAATAGTCATAATTTATGGTTGTTTCCTATTGTAGGAATAGCATATGGTATACTTTATTACGTTATTTTTTATCTAACTATAAAAAAATTAAATTTGAAAACACCAGGAAGAGAGAAAACTAATACTGTAATAATATATAAAAATTTAAAAGAAATGGTACCACTTATAGTATCAGCTTTAGGAGGAAAAAATAACATTACCGCCTTAGATGCTTGTATTACACGATTACGTATTACAGTAATGAATATGTCTAAAGTAAATATACAAAAACTTAAAGATCTTGGAGCTGCTGGAGTAATTACTTCAGGATTAGGAGTACAAGTAGTATTTGGAACTAAATCAGATAATATAAAGACAGAAATAGATCATTATCTTTTAAACAATTGATATATGTCATATAAAAATTTTTGTTTATCAATTTTAAATATAAGTAAAATATAACTCAAATTATATTAAAATATCTATTTAACAGTAATCTAACATTTAAAGGATGTAATCATTTTGAAAAAAACAAGTGTATTCAGTAAAATAATAGAAGACAATACTTCATCAAAAATAATTTATCAAGATAAAGATGTGACTGCTTTTCACGATATTAATCCAATAGCACCTATACACATATTAATTGTCTCAAATATATTAATTAAATCTACCAATGAAATTAACGAAAGCAATAAACATATATTAGGACATATGTCATATATAGCAATTATATTAGCTAAAAAATTTAAAATTAGCAAAAATGGATATAGACTAATTATTAATTGTAATGAACACGGTGGACAAGAAATTTTCCATTTACATTTACATTTGTTAGGAGGAAAAAAATTAGGTAAAATGTTATTTTAAAGCGTCAATTATAATAAATTATTGCAAATAACATTTAGATCAAAAAAAATGAAACAAATAAGGATTTTTTAATAAACATTCTATATATATTAATATTATTATCAACATTAATATTAACTAATTGTAGTCTTTTAAGGCATAATAATTATTTAAAACCTAAATATTACAAAAAAGTATTATTTAAAAAACGTGTATTAATTAATCTTCTAAATTTAGAACAAAAAATTAATAATAATTTATCAAAAAAGATTCAAAGTATTAATATTCCATTTCAAAATAATCTATTATTTATAAGCGATATTAAAAATAATACTAATTATGAAATAGAAACAAATAAAATTAAGAATGCACTTATTCATTTATTTAATCAAAAAATTGCTTGTTTTAATATAATCAAACCGAATAATATTAAACAAGCAAAAAGAGATTTAAGTATTTCTTTGCAAGACATATTAATTAATAGAAATAAAGCATTACTTTTAGCAAAAAAAATTAATGTAAATTATCTAATATATAGCTCAATATATGAAAAATATAATATATTATTTTTTCAAATACAAATTATTTTAGTAAACTCTAAAGAAATTCTTTGTGAAACTAATATACCAATAGGCAATATTTTAAATTGAATAATTATTGGTACAATAATCATAAATAACATCTTTATATTATTAAATATTAGACATAACACCAATTGTTCTAAATAATAGAAATTATATCTTTGAACTTTCAAATAAGAAAAATTTTTAATTATAAATAAAAATTTCTTAAAAACATAATTTATACTTATACATAATGTAAAACTAAATGAAATACAACGTTTGTCAAAACATTTTAATAAAAATATATCAAATAAAAGTGAAGATCAATATAAATTTTTCATATAAAAGTTATATTCAGACATAATTAAATTAAAATTGTAAATATAAATTTTTATAATATTAAAACTTAAGATTGATTAAATCGACATAATTTTTATTTATATCATAAAAGTAAAATAAATACACAAAATACGTTTTAAGTTTATATTTAAATAAGATAAAATATTAAAAATTTACTATTTATTTATTATTTTACGAGCAAAATGTATTAATAAAACAGGAATATTTTTATAAATAGGAAATGCTATTTTATTTAATAAACATAATAATTCGTTATTTTTTTCATCATAAATTAAACTATTTAAACATATTGGGCATACTAAAATTTTAGTAAATTCTTTTCTTATCATAATATTTTACTTAAAAGTTTATAGACTTTTAAAATAATATTATACATTTTAAAAATAACATTTTGAACATTATTAGTAACCTTTTTGAAAACGAAATTTATAATTATATTATTTATATACGAAATATCTTATAAATATTATAATATAATATAGAAATTGTATATTCACTTAAAATTTTTTAATTATGATTTTAAAATCAATAATACTATTTGATTAATATAAAATATTAATATATCAATATCAGATTTTATGTTAGTTTTGTAAATTTAATTATTTTTAATCATTGAAATATCCATATTATTGATTAAATATTAATATTATTTACTGTTCTGGGAAATGGACATACGTCTTTTACATTTTTAACTCCTATTATATACGATAATAAACGTTCAAAACCTAGTCCAAATCCTGAATGTGGTACGGTTCCATATTTTCGAAGATCTCTATACCACCAATAATGTTCTTTTTTTAATTTAAATTCAGAAAATCGTTTATCTAAAATATCTAATTTTTCTTCTCTTTCAGAACCGCCTAAAATTTCACCAATAGTAGGAACTAATATATCCATAGCTGAAACAGTTTTATTATCTTGATTTAATTTCATATAAAAAGCTTTAAGAGACCTAGGGTAATTTATAATTATAACTGGAAAATTAAAATATTTTTCTACAAGATATCTCTCATGCTCTGATGTCAAGTCCATTTCTGGAAATATTGACTTTGATGGAAATTTATTAGATTTTTTTAAAATATTTATAGCTTCTTTAAATTCTATTTTAACAAATTTATCTTTTAAAAATTTTTTAAGTCGTGAAATAATATTTTTATCTAAAGTTTTTTTTAGAAATTCAATATCTATCAAACATTTTTCTAATACAACATTAACAACATGTTTTAACATGTCTTCTGATAATACAATTAAATCATTTAATTTAAAAAAAGCAACTTCTACTTCTAACATCCAAAATTCAGAAAGATGTCTACTAGTATTTGAGTTTTCTGCTCTAAATGCAGGACCAAAAGAATAAACTTTTGATAATGCACATGCATACGCTTCTAAATTTAGCTGACCTGAAACACTTAAATAACTTTTTCTTCCAAAAAAATCTTTTTTGAAATCTACTTCTAAAGAATTGTTTATAGGAATATCTGAAAAATCAAATGTAGATACTTTAAACATATCACCTCCACCTTCAGCATTTAATCCCGTTATAATAGGTGTTGAAATCCAGTAATATCCTTTTTCATGAAAAAACTGATGCAACGTATGAAATAAACAGTGTCTAATTCTAGAAACAGCTCCAATAAAATTAGTTCTAGGTCTTAAATGAAAATATTTTCTTAAATGCTCAATAGTATGTTTTTTAGATGACATTGGATAACTCGATGGATTTTCAACCCATCCAATAACCTGAACTTCTTTTGCGTCAATTTCATATAATTGATTTGTTCTCAAAGATCTTATTAAAGTTCCGTTAACAATAACTGAACAACCCACCGTTAATTTTATAACTTCTTGATAATAATTAGATAAAGTATTACGTGCTATAACTTGCATTATATATAAACATGATCCATCATATATATCAATAAATGAGATACCAGATTTTGAACTTCTTCTATTTTTTACCCATCCTCTTATACTAATATATTTATTTATCTTAACTTTATTACAATGTATATTAGATATAGAAACTACATCCATAATATTATCCTTTTATTATTTTAAATATAGTATAAAATTTATTTTTTGATTATAGATTAAATGTTTTTTTTAAAGTTTTTACAAATAATCTATTTAAACAAATTGTTTTTCCTGGACTATCCGAAATCTTAGCTACCGGCTTCCCATTGCATTTTATTAATTTAATTACAATATTTAAAGGTTTTACCATAGGAATATCACAAGTTAATTTTGTTCCTATTCCAAAAATAGTATTTATTCTTCCATTAAAAAATCGAAATAAATCTATTATTTTAGTAAAATTCAAGTTATCTGAAAATAATAGTGTTTTTTTTAAAGAATTAATTCCTAAAGATTGATAATGTTTAATAGCTTTTTCTCCCCACTTAAATGGATCACCAGAATCATGTCTTAATCCTTGATATCTATTAGCTAAATTAAAATCAAAATCTCTTAAAAAAGAATCCATAGAAATGCAATCTGTAAGAGCAATACCTAATTGCTTTTTATATTGCTTTAACCACATTTTTAATGCCATTTTTTGACTATTTATCAAAATAGGACTAATTTGTTGATGTGCTTGAAACCATTCATGAGATTGAGTTCCTACTGGATTAATGTTTAATATTCTAGAAATATGATAGTTACTAGATCCAACTAACCATGGAAAATTTGTCTTTAAAAATTTTATTATAGATAAATGAATATTATAAGAAAATCTTCTTCGAGTTCCAAAATCTATTATTTTTAATTTTGATATATCCAAATTTTTAGTAATATTATGAAAATTAACAATCTTTCTCTTCAAATGACAAATAGCAATATTTGACGTAACATTAGGTGATTCATTTTCATGAACAATTTCACTGATTAATGCCAATAAAGGTACTTCCCATAATATCACTTCTTTCCATAATCCATTTATATAAATACATAATCTTCCATTTTCGTTACATATATTAACTTGTGAAGTATCGTATCGAAATTTTTTTAACCATAATAAATATTCTTGTTTAAAAAAAGGAAAAGAAGACATGTATATATATTCATCATGAGTAAGATACAAATCATCAGACATCATTTCAATTTGGTCAATTAACGTTTTGGAATAGCTTCCATAAAAATTAATTCCTCGACATAAAAATTTTGCAGATACAGTAACATCATGATAATAATAAAATACAGCTTGTTGCATATGAAATTTATAAGCATCAGTATCTAAAAAAGCCTTTAATATAAGAGAATTATATTTTTTCATATTATATTTCACATATACATCTATTAGTTGATAACTATTGTAAAATATTCCTATAATATATTAATATAATACATACATATGCATTCACAATCACTTTAAATATAAATTTAAATTATAGAACATGCTTTAGGTATTATATAATGTATAATTTAATTCGTAATATATTATTTCGATTAGATCCAGAAAAATCACACTCATTAATATTAAAGTATTTAAAATTAAAAACACATTTTAATAAAAAGAGCATAAATTCTAATACATTCTTATATAAACCTGTTAAATATATGGGACTAAATTTTAAAAATGTTTTAGGATTAGCAGCTGGATTAGATAAAAATGGGATGTATATTGACAGTTTTTCAAAAATGGGGTTTGGATTTATAGAAATTGGAACTGTTACTCCCAAACCTCAATATGGAAATAGTATACCTCGATTATTTAGAGTAATTCCAGCTAATGCATTAATAAATCACATGGGATTTAACAATCACGGAATTAATCAAGTTATATTAAATTTAAAAAAAACTACTTTTAAAGGGATAATTGGGGTAAATATAGGAAAAAATAAAAATACACCCGTTAAAAAAGGAATTTTAGATTATATTTATTGTATGAAAAAAATCTATAATCTTGCAAGCTATATTGTTATAAATATATCATCTCCTAATACACAGAGATTAAGAGATTTACAGTATGGAATACTTTTTGAACAACTACTTATTGGAATTAAGCATACACAAGAAAAATTAAGTAAAATATATAAAAAATATGTCCCAATTGCGATAAAGATATCCCCTGATCTGTCAGAAAAAGAACTTATTTATATTTCTGAAAATTTAATAAAATACGATATAGAAGCAGTAGTTGCAACCAATACTACATTAGATTTTTCTTTAATAAAAGGATTAAAATATAGTACTGAAATAGGCGGATTAAGTGGTCAACCATTACAATCAAAAAGTACTAATGTTATCAAAATACTCAGTAGAGAACTAAAAAATAAACTTGTTATTATTGGAGTAGGTGGAATCGATTCGTTGATTTCTGCTAGAGAAAAAATATATTCTGGAGCACATTTACTTCAATTATATTCTTCACTAATATATAAAGGCCCTAAAGTAATAAAAAACATTATAAAGTACTTGTAAATACAATGTTTTAAACTTATGAAATTTTTATTAAATTAAATTATATTCTAATTTATGTAAAATATAATAATCAATTATTAATATTTTAAATTTAAATTAAATTAATAATTATTGAAATCTGTATAATCATATCATACTATAATATATTTCTAATTAATATTTAACTATTAATTTTAAGAGGCTAGTTATGTCATTAGTTTATATGCAAAATGCAAGTTTTATACTTAATCAAAATAAATTATTGAAAAATGTTAATTTTAAAATTGATGAAAAAGAACGTATTTGTTTGATAGGAAATAATGGGACAGGAAAATCTACTTTTCTTAACATTATTTCAAAAAAAGAACCATTAGATCATGGTTCTATTGTATATAAAAAAAATATAAAAATAGAATATTTAGAACAAAATGTCATACATAACAATACTAAATCCATTTATGAATTTATTTGTGAAGGAATAGGAAAAGAATCAAAATATTTAAAACATCATTTTTATGTTTTAAATAATAAAAAATTAAAAACATCTAAAAATGATATTAAACTATTAATTCAATTAGAAGAAATATTTGATAAAAAAAAGTTATGGAAAAGAAAAGAAAAAATTGATAATATTATTAAAATTTTTGGGTTAAAAAGCTATTCTGCATTATCTACACTTTCTGGAGGATGGTTAAGAAAGGTAGAACTAGGTAAAATACTAATAAGCGAACCCGATCTAATTATATTAGATGAACCTACAAATCATTTAGATATTATTACAATTAATTGGTTAACAAAATTTTTAAAAAAACATCTTATTAGTTTGTTATTTATTTCTCATGATCGAGATTTTATAAAAAACCTATCTACTAGAATTGTTCATTTACAATCCGGAAATTTGATTTCATGGACAGGTGATTATAATTCTTTTTTAAATTATCAATCTTGTAATGATTACATAGTTAAAATAAATGAAACAAAATTCAATAAAAAATTAGAAAAAGAGAAATTATGGTCTAATAGTGGAATAAAAGCTCGTTCTACTAAAAATGAAAGTCGAATAAAAAATCTAAAATATATGATAAATGCAAAGGAGTCTAAAAAAAATACTACAAAAAAAATAAAAATTTTAATTAATGAAGATAATTATGAAGGGCATGTTTTTTTTAAATTAAAAAATATTTGTTTACATATAAATAAAACTATTCTAATTAATAATTTTTCTGATACTATAAAAAAAGGCGAAAAAATTGCATTAATTGGAACTAATGGAAGTGGAAAAAGTACATTATTAAAATTAATATTAGATAAATTAAAACCAAATAGTGGAACTATTGATTGTAATACAAACATCAAAATAGCATATTTTGACCAAAAAAGAACCAAAATAAATCTTGAAAAAACTATATTAGATAATTTATCTTATAAAAACGAAGAAATTATTATTAATGATAAAAAATATCACAAACTAAAATACTTAGAAAATTTTTTATTTTCAAAAGAAAAAATAAAACTAAAAGCCAAAGTATTATCAGGAGGGGAAATAAACAAACTACTTCTAGCTAAGCTATTTTTAAAAAAAAGCAATGTATTAATATTAGATGAACCAACTAATGATTTAGATTTAGAATCACTAAAAAATTTGGAATCTGCATTAAAAAAATATAAAGGAATAATATTATTAGTTAGCCATGATAAAAAATTTATAGAAAACGTAGCTAATAAATATTGGAATTTTGAAGATAATGGGCATATTAATATATATTTAAACTTTCCACAAATAAAAGAGTTAACAAATGTTGAAAAACCATATCTAAAAAAATTTTATATAAAAAATAATATTAAAAAAATGTCAATTAAAAATCAATTGATTTCTAAAACTTTAAAATACGATTTAAAAAAAGAACTAAAAAACATACCAAGAAAGATAGAAAAAATAGAAAATTATATACATAAATTACAGAATAAAATAAACACTTCAAATTTTTTTTGCTCGCTATCAAACGAAAAAAAAGAGATATTACATCAATTAAAAAATGCAGAAATAAAATTAGAAAATCAACTTTTAAGATGGGAATATTTAGAATTACATAATGATAACTAAGATAATAATTAATAAAAATTAATTTTAATACGAATTCTACTTTGTATTGCCATAAAATAAGCCTCTAAATAAAACACATTAAATAATTACATATTTTATAGAAAAATATTTTAAAAATATACATAGTAATTTCTAAAAATAAATATGTTAATTTATATTTTATTATGTAACATATACAATAATTTGATATTATTGTGATTAGAAAATTCTTGAAATAGTTTTTACCTATTTGATATTTTAGCTATACAATTTTGAGAACAACAATTTTTAAATTTTTTAGAACATTTAATACATTGAATAAATAAATTGTGACAAAAATTATTGTGACAATTTTTATATGCATCACAATATTCATCACATTGAAAACATTTTGATAAAATATCGTTTGAAACTACTTCGCTTATTCGTTCATCAAAAACAAAATTTTTTCCTTTAAAATAAATAGGCAAATTATTTTTTCTAGCATCATTAACATATCCAATTATCCCCCCTCGTATCTGATAAATATATTTAAATTTATTATATGCCATCCAAGACGAAGTTTTTTCACATCGAATTCCTCCTGTACAATAAATTACAATTTTTTTGTTCTTTTCATTTTTTAAAAAAACAACAATTTCTTTTAATTGTTCTCTAAAAGTATTCACCGGAATATTAATAGACCTTTCAAAATGACCTATTTTATATTCATAATGATTACGTATATCTAAAAATATTACATCTTTTTGATTAAATATTCTATTAACATCAAAAGCATTTAAATATATTCCAGAATAATTTAAGTTATAACTATTTCTATGCAAACCGTCCAAAAGAATAGTTTTTTTAGTTTTTATACGTAATACCCAAAAAGATTTTTTATTATCTAACGATTCGTTAATATATACATTATTTAAAGCATCAGAATAAGAATAAATAAAATTTTTAACATCATTGTATATATTTATAGGAATGCTTATTTGTGCATTAATTCCTTCTTGAGCTACATATACTCTTCCAAATATTTTTAAACTATTAAAATTGATGTACCAATCGTCTCTAAACTTTTGAACATCTTTAATAAAAAAATACTTATAAAAAGAAACTGTAATACGAGGTACATTATCAAATAGCATACGATTTTTTAATTCTTTATTAGAAATTAAATTATGTAGTAGAATCATAATATACTATTTCCTTAAAATTTAGAAAATATAATATTTTGAAATGAATAAATAAAATGCACGTAAAGCTAAAATATAATATAGATAAAATATTATAACAATTTCTTTTCTTTCAATAATAATTGTTCATATACTGATTGATATTGACATAAACGATTTTTTACATTCGAAACTATTTCATATGGAGCATACTTTAAGAAATTTACATTTAATAATTTCGTTTTTAAAATGTCTATTTTAGAATTAATTTTTAATATTTCTTTTTTTATTCTTTTTAGCTCTATGTCTTTAGAAAAATAACTTAATATAGGAATTAACAATTCTGCTCCAGTTATTATATGTGATGTAAAAGATAAATTACATTTGTTGTTAGATAATATATATACGTCTTTTAAATATAAAACTTGTTTTAAATATTCTTTATATTTCTCTATTAATTTGAGTATTTTTGAATTAACATTGCGAAAGTATATAGATATTAACTCTTTATAAGACAACTTCATATTTGAACGATATTGCCGTATAATGAGAACTATCTTTTTAATCCACTTCATATCTTTTATAACGACGTTATTTTTAAAGTTTGTATCATATTCTGGAAATCTTTTTAACATAATAGTATTAGTATCGCTAGTTTTTGAGATAACTTGAAGTTTTTGCCAAATTTCTTCAGTTATAAATGGAATAATAGGATGTAATAAACATAATATTGATTCTAATACACGCAATAAAGTATATTTAGTTCCAATAGACTCTAGATGTGAACAAGATATAATAAATGCTTTTACTAATTCTATATAAAAATCACAAAATTTATTCCAAACAAATTCATATAGTATATTAGATGCTATATCAAATCGATAAGTGTCTAAAGCTTGTCTATATTTTTTTACTGTATCATTTAATTCTAACAAAATCCATTGATCAGCTATAGATAAAACATTCTTTTCGTCATTTATTATTTTTTGTTTGTTAATATTTAGTAATACAAATCGACTAGCATTCCATAATTTGTTACAAAAATTTCGATAACCATGAAGACGATTAACATTCCAATTAATATATCTCGTAGGACTAGCTAACGCTGCACAGGTAAATCTTAAAGCATCAGTTCCTGTTGCAGAAATTCCATTAGGAAACATATTTTTGGTTTGTTGGATAATTTGAGATTTTAATTTAGTTTGTGGTATATCCTTTGTTCTTTTTTCTATTAATTTTTCTAATAGAATCCCGTCAATCATATCTAATGGATCAATGACATTACCTTTTGATTTAGACATTTTTTGTCCATTTTCATCACAAATTAACCCAGTAACATAAACTATTTTAAAAGGAATTTGTGATTGACTACAACTATCTTTCATAAAATGCATACTAAGCATTATCATTCTAGCAATCCAAAAGAAAATTATATCAAAACCACTTACAATTACATTAGTAGGATAGAATGTTTTTAAAGTTCTAGTATTTTTAGGCCATCCTAATGATGAAAATATCCATAAACCAGAAGAAAACCATGTATCTAATACATCAGTATCTTGTCTTAATATTATATTATTAGGTAATTTATATATTTTCTTTACATTATTTTCATCATAACCAACATATGCATTATTTTTATTATCGTACCAAACAGGAATTTGATGTCCCCACCATAACTGTCGTGAAATACACCAATCTTTTATATTTTTCATCCAAGAAAAATAAATATTTTCATATTTTTTTGGAATGAATTTAATGTCTCCACTTTTTACAGATTCATATGCTTTTTTTGCTAAAGAAGAAATATTTAAATACCATTGATCAGTTAGAAATGGTTCAATAATAGAATTACTTCTGTCCCCGTATAAAGTTGTCACAGTTTGAATTTCTACCTTCTCTAACTGTTGATATTTTTTTAATTCATTAATAATTTTTCTTCTTGCTAGAAACCTATTCATATTATGAAATTGAGATGGAATTTTTTCATTGTAAAAAAAAGAAGGTGCTCCATTTACATTATATTCCTGTAAAGTATGAGAAATATTTCCATTAATTGTTAAAATATTAATCATTGGCAAGCTGTGACGTAATCCTACTTCAAAATCATTAAAATCATGAGCAGGAGTAATCTTAACACATCCAGTTCCTTTATCCATTTGTACAAAATTGTCCCCGATAATAGGAATAATCCTATTAATTAATGGAACTAATACTTTTTTTCCTATAAATTTATTATATCTTGTATCTTTAGGATGAACTGCTATTGCTGTATCTCCAAATAATGTTTCAGGTCTAGTAGTAGCTATTACTAAATATTTATGATGTTTTTGATTAACTAGGTTAACATTATCTTGAATCAAATGATATTTTATATACCACATTTTTCCTATAGAATCACGATTCTGTACTTCTAGATCGGAAACTGCTGTTTTTAACACAGGATCCCAATTAACTAATTTTTTTCTTTTATATATTAATTTTTGATTATATAAAATTATAAATGCTTCTTTAACTGCTTTAGACATTTCAGGATCTAAAGTAAATTTTTCTTTTTCCCAATCTACAGACATACCTAATCGACGCATTTGATCAGTAATAATCTTTATAGACTTTTCTTTCCATTTCCATGCTAATTTTATAAAATTTTTCTTACCATATTCTTGAAGAGTTTTTTTTTCTTTCACTAATATTTTTTTTGAAAGGACAATTTGGGTAGCAATACCAGCATGATCTGTACCTACTTGCCAAAGAGTATTTTTTCCTTGCATACGATGATATCTTATCAAAATATCCATAATCGTATATTGAAACGCATGTCCTATATGTAAAGTTCCAGTTATATTTGGTGGGGGTAATATGATACAAAAATTAGATTTATTATGTTCTAAATTAGGTTTGAAATATCCATTTTTTTCCCAAAATTCATATAATTTTTTTTCAATTTCTATAGGATTAAAATTTTTTTTCATTTTTTTATTATTAGTAAAATTTAGTAATATTATGTTAAATAATAATTCAAATATGTAACAAAAAATTACATATACTTTAATATTTTGAATTTTTTAATTTATTTAAAAGGAACTGAGAAAGTAATGACATAGGACGACCTGTAGAACATTTTTTATCTCCTGAGATCCATGCAGTACCAGCGATATCTAAGTGAGCCCATTTGTATTCTTCAGCAAATTTAGATAAAAAACAAGCAGCAGTAATAGCCCCAGCAAATTTTCCTCCAGTATTGTTCATATCGGCTACATTTGATTCTAAGCTTTTATAATATTCCATAAATAAAGGTAATTGCCATACTTTGTCATTGGTTTGATAACCAGATTTCTCTATATCTTTTGCTAATGCAATATTATTAGACATTAATCCAGTTATATCATTTCCTAATGCTACAATACAAGAACCAGTTAAAGTAGCAATATCAATAACTACATCGGGATTAAACTTTTTTACATAAGTTAATACATCACAAATTACTAATCTACCTTCAGCATCTGTATTTAAGATTTCTACCGTTTTTCCAGACATAGTTTTCAATATATCACTAGGACGAAAAGATTTTTCGCTAAGCATATTTTCACATCCTGCAAGTATGCCTATAACATTTAAAGGTAATTTTAATTCAGATATAAATACCATTAATCCATAAACAACTGCCGCCCCAGACATATCATATTTCATTTCATCCATACGCGAAGAAGGTTTTATCGAAATTCCGCCAGAGTCAAAAGTAACTCCTTTTCCTATAAAAATAATATTTTTTGAATGATGATCTTTACATCCTTTATATTTGATTACTGACATAAGCGCTTTATTTTTAGATCCTTTTCCAACTGATAAATAAGCATTCATTCCTAAATTTTTCATATCGTTACAATCAACAATGCTTGTACTTATAAAGTTAGGATATTGGATAGATAATTTCTTAGATTTAAAAGCTATATATGAAGGAGTACAAATATTAGGAGGAGTATTTGAAAGATCTTTAGCGTATTTTATTCCTTTTGAAATTGCTAATCCATGTAAAATAGCTTGCTCAGAACACATTATATCACTATTAGATGATACATTAAAAGTTACGCTATTAAATTTAATGATTTGATTTAATTTTATGGTTTTAAATTTATCAAAATAATATAAATAATTTTGAATAGATTCAATTGCAAACCTAATTTTCCAATATATATTTAATTTCTTAACATCGAGTTCAGATAAGAAATAATTTATATTAAAAATAGGAAATTTACACACTATATCTAAACTTTTTTTAATAACTTTTTGATAAGAATTAATATCAAAAATATTTTTTTTTCCACATCCAAGAACAATAACTCTTTTTGAAGAAACATTAGGAAGATCATATAATAATAAAAATTGACCAATTTTCCCTTCTATTTCTTTGGATTTAATCATTTTACTAATACAACCATTAGAATTTATGTCTAAATCTTTTATCGATCCATATATTTCTAAATCTTCAAATAATCCAAAAATTAAACAATCATAATATTTTTGATGTAAATTATTACAATTTATATTGTATTTCATATTACTCCTAAAAATAAAATATATATATACATTATAAATTTATTTATAGTATAAAATTAATAATGCGTTTGCCCTAAACTAATATATAAAATAATTACAACATATGTTAATTTTATATTGATTAATTTGAATTAAATTTAAATCCAACTCAATTTTATAACGTAAAAAAATTTAATTTTTAAAAATTAGAATTTACATACTACTAGTACATAAATTTTAACATCATTTATATACTATTAATACTTAAAATAATTAATATTAATTCATGTTATATTTTTCAATATGTTGTAGATAATTATAAAAAGTTAAACGATAAAAGATAAATAAAATTAACATATTATAATTAAAATTTATTCATAACACTATATATTTTTAAGTAATAATAAACGTATTAAAGTATACTTTTATATATAATCAAAACACTTTATAAATTGTCAATCTTTATTAACTATTATAATTTAGATATTATAAACACTAAATATTTATTAAGGATAATAATGAATATATTATATAAAAAAAGCTGTCTTAAATTATCAGACTTCCATAATCATGAAATTACACATATTATTAATGTTGCTAGTTTCTTAAAAAAATTAAAAAGAGAAAATAAAGAAAAACGTTATCTAAAAAATAAAAACATTGTATTAATTTTTGAAAAAGAATCAACCAGAACTAGATGTGCTTTTGAAGTTGCAGCTTTTGATCAAGGAGCAAATGTTACATATTTAGGTCCAGGAAGTACTCATTTAGGGTATAAAGAATCAATAAAAGATACTGCAAGAGTATTAAGTCGTATGTATAATGGCATACAATATCGTGGACATAGTCATAAGACTATAGAAATTTTAGATAAATATTCTAATGTTCCAGTATGGAACGGGTTAACAGAAGAATTTCATCCTACACAACTATTAGCAGATTTATTAACTATGAAAGAAATACTTTCATCTAAAAAATTATCTAATATTAGTTGTGCTTATATTGGTGATGTAAAAAACAATATAGGATACACTTGGTTAGAAGCTGCTGCCATTATGGGTTTAGATTTACGTTTAGTTGCACCTATTAAATTTTGGCCAAAATCGACATTCTTTTTAAAATGCAAATTACAAGCACAAAAGAACTATGGAAATATTATTTGTACAGAAAACATTGAAGAAGGTGTAAAAAATGTCGATTTTATTTATACTGACGTTTGGGTGTCAATGGGGGTTCCAGAAAAAAAATGGAATAATCGTATCGAATTGTTAAAAAAATATCAAGTAAATTTTGATATGTTAAATTTAACAAATAATAAAAACACACGGGTATTACATTGTCTTCCTTCTTTCCATGATAAAAATACAATTATAGGAAACAAAGTAATTAAAAAAAATAATTTAGATAATGGAATAGAAATTACAAACGAAGTTTTTGAATTACATGCAAAAACTATTTTTAAACAATCTGAAAATCGATTACATACTATAAAAGCATTAATAGTTACTAGTTTAATAAAAGATTTTTCATATTAAAATATTAAGAAAAGTACAAATTTCATTTTAATTGCTAGTATAGAAGTAAATTTAAATTATTGTATTTTAACGAAAGCATATATATTATTTTTCTATCATAAAATTTATAATATTAATCACATGTTTTTATTTATTAAAAACAAAGAAAAATTAACATGAAAAACCAATCTTTATATCTAAAAAATATTATATCTATCAATGACTTAACTAAAAAAGAATTAGAACTAATCCTAAATATTTCTAAAATTTTAAAAAAAAAAATTTAACTTTGTTAAAAAATAAAATAATTGCTATTTGCTTTTTTGAATCTTCTACTCGAACACGATTATCGTTTGAAACTGCTATACTTAGATTAGGAGCATCAGTAATTGGTTTTTCAGACGGAAATAACATTGCTTTTGGGAAAAAAGGAGAAAGTTTATCAGATACGATTTCAGTTATTAGTACTTATGCTGACTTAATTATTATACGTCATCCTAAAGAAGGAGCTGCACGATTAGCATCTGAATTTTCTAATAAAATTCCTATTATAAATGCTGGTGATGGAGCTAATCAACATCCTACTCAAACTTTATTAGATTTATTTACTATTCAAGAAACACAAAAAACATTAGACAATTTAAATATAGGTATAGTAGGCGATTTAAAATATGGGAGAACTGTTCATTCTTTAACGCAAGCATTATCAAAATTTAAAAATAACCGATTTTTTTTTATTTCGCCAGATACATTAACTATGCCAAGTTATATTAATAATATGTTGTACGATAAAAAAATTATTTGGAACAAATATAATAATATTACAGAAATTATTTCTGAAATAGATATTTTATATATGACACGTATTCAAAAGGAACGACTGGAATCTACTGAATACGCTAATATAAAAGCACAATGTATTTTAAAAAAAAACGATCTAAAATACGCCAAAAAAAATCTAAAAGTTTTACATCCATTACCTAGAATTAATGAAATATCCAAAGATGTAGATCAAACTCCGTATGCTTGGTATTTTCAACAAGCAAAAAATGGAGTGTACACTCGCCAAGCGTTATTAGCATTAATATTAAATAAGGATATATATGAATCAAATTAGCAAACTAAAAGTAGAAGCTATCAACCGCGGAAGCGTAATTGATCACATTCCAGCTCGAATTGGGTTTAAATTATTAACGTTATTTAAATTTACAGAAACAGAGCAACGAATTACTATAGGATTAAATTTGCCTTCAAGAAAATTAATAAAAAAAGATCTCATAAAAATAGAAAATATATTCTTAACAGATGATCAAATAAACCAGTTATCTATCTATGCTCCATGTGCAACAGTCAACCATATTAATGACTACAAATTAGTCGGAAAAATTTTTCCTGCCGTACCTAATCATATAGACCAAATATTAACTTGTCCTAACAGTAATTGTGTAAGCAATGATGCAGAAATTGCTTCTAGCTTCAAATTTAAAAAAAATAGTGATATTTATCTAGTATGTAAGTATTGTGAAAAAGAATTTAAAAAAAATATAATTTTGCTAAACCAATGTCAATAATACTTCTAAAATTTTATATTATTATATTATATACATGCTCTAAAAATTTTATACTAACATTTATAAAAAGAATATAATTTATGAACATTACAATTAATAAGTCTAAAATACCTAATCCTATCGGGCCTTATAAAACAGTAGTAAAAGCAGGAAATTTAATCTTTATATCTGGTCAAATTTCTAATTCTAGTGATTTTAATGACTATAACAATAATATTTCTATTCAAACTAAAGAAATATTAAATAATATTAAACATATTTTAGACGAATCTAACGCGCACATTAAAGATATCGTAAAAACTACTTTATTTATAACTAACTTAAAATACTTAAATATCGTAAATGATATATATAAAGATTTTTTTTTAAAATATTCTAATTGCTTTCCAGCTAGATCTTGCATTGAGGTATCTAATCTACCCAAAGATGCCTTAATTGAAATTGAAGTGATTGCTTACAAAAAAAATAATTCTTAAAAAACAATATTGCAAAAGGCAAAGAGTTTATTCCTTTGCCTTATATTTAAATTATAAAATTATCAAAAAAAATACAAACGTATTTAATTATAATACTTTATATTATATCTTTTATTAAGTTTATGATAGTTATTAAAATAACTATTTACATTAAAATAGCGTATTAATTGAATTAAACTATATATTTCCATCAAAAGTTTAAATTTAATAAACATTATCGAAAATCAAGTATTTTTTCTATGATAAAAAGATAAATTTTTGTCTTTCTGATGAGTATTTTTAACTGTTTTTCTTCGTTCAATTATACTCTTAGAATTTGGATGTATACTATTATAATTTTTTTTCTGATCTCTTAATCGATAATTATTTCTAAATTTCATATTATATAATAATTTTATATTAATAGGCTTATTAAGTATTTTAGTATGTAAAAATAATTTTGAAAGATTTTTTAGTAATCCCGTTGGCAATTCAATAGTAGAATAAGTTGAAAACAACCTAATGTTACCAATATGTTTACTGCTAATGTCTCCTTCATTAGCAATAGCTCCAACTATATGACGTACTTCTATACCATCATTTCGACCTACTTCAATGCGATATAGATCCATAACATTACTTGCTTTATTATCACGATGAAATCGAATATTACTTTTATTATTATCATGTCGATTAGTATCTTTTGAATTTCTAGTAGAATTTATTAATGCATCAGGTTTGATAACTAAAAGACGTTCTCCTTGTGCCATTTTTAACAATGCAGCAGCTAGCGACTCTATATCTAATTCAGATGAAGGCTGTAATTTAGGTAATAAATTACGATATTGATCTAAATCTGAACTTTTTAATTGTAATTGTAATTTTTTAGAAAATTTTTCTAATCGTCTTCTGCTTAGTAACTCAATCTTTGGCAAAGTCACTTCTATCATAGTTAATTTCATTATTCTTTCAATATTTCTTAATAAACGTCGTTCACGATTTTCAACAAATAACAATGCCTTACCTTTTCTTCCTGCACGACCTGTACGCCCAATACGATGAACATAAGATTCAACATCCATTGGAATATCATAATTAATAACCAAACTGATACGATCAACATCTAGCCCGCGCGCAGCAACATCTGTAGCTATTAATATATCTAATCTTCCATCTTTTAATTTTTCTAATGTTTGTTCTCTGAGTGTTTGATTCATATCACCATTTAATGCAGCACTATTATAACCATTCCGCTCTAAAGCTTCTGATACTTCTAATGTAGCATTTTTAGTACGTACAAATATAATAGTCGCAGAAAAATCTTCTGCTTCTAAAAATCGAATTAGTGCATCAGTTTTTCTACCATAAACTATCCAATAACTTTGCTGAATATCAGGACGTGTGATAGTATTGGATTTAATTTTTATTTCCTTTGGATTATTCATAAATCTTTTGGAAATTCTTCGAATAGCGTCTGGCATAGTAGCAGAAAATAAGGCTGTTTGATGTTTAGCTGGAATTTTTGTCATAATAGTTTCTACATCTTCTATAAATCCCATTCTTAACATTTCATCTGCTTCATCTAATACTAAACCATTTAAATTAGATAAATTAAGTGTTCCTCTCTTTAAATGATCAAGAAGACGTCCAGGAGTACCAACAATAATTTGTGGCCCTTGACGAAGAGCTTTTAATTGAACATCATATCGTTGTCCACCATATAAGGCTAGTACATGAATTCCAATTAATTTTTTTGAAAAATAAGAAAAAGCTTCAGCAACTTGAACTGCTAATTCACGAGTAGGTGTTAAAACTAAAATCTGAGGAATTTTTAAATTTAATTTTATGTTATTTAATAGAGGCAATGCAAAAGCTGCAGTTTTTCCGCTACCTGTTTGTGCCATTCCTAATACATCTCTTCCTTTTAAAAGATGTGGGATACACGCTATTTGAATAGGAGATGGTTCTATATATCCCAGATCATTTAATGAATTTATGATATACGAATTTAAACCTAAACCAAAAAATGTTGCTTTATAAGTATGAATCATGTAAATATATATGCCTCTTAAGTTAAAGCGACCAGTTTACATAACTTATAATAAAAATATCTTTTTATTTTCATTGAACAATGTTAACCGGCTAAAATAGGTAATTTAAAAAACTCATGCTCTATAAGAGTTTAATAATTAAAATTTCTTTATTGTATCGAATACAAATATTGTTAAAATTATATGTTTTATTAAATAAAACTAGTATATATAAAATAAGATATGAATTTCGTTTAATATTTGAGTTTGTTTTATAATAAAAATGTATTAAAAGTTATAAAAACTATAATAATTCTATGTTTGACAATTTACCTCAAGTAAATATTTTAAATAAGACAATCAATAATATTAATAAGTACTAACATTGTGCTTTGTACTACTTGAAACAAACAAAATTAATATTTTGCAATATAATAAAATTATTTAGAACTATATACTTGATATCTTGTTATATAAAATAATTGTTATTATATATATTTTATAACATAAATTATTTGTAATATATACTAGAATTAATATAAAACTTTTTTATTTTCTTTAATACTTAATCGTAGTCGACCTTGTCGATCTATTTCTAAAACTTTTACAAATACTTTTTGATCTAAACTAAGATGATTTTCTACTTTATCTATACGCTTATTAGAAATCTGAGAAATATGAACTAGTCCTTCTTTTCCTATTCCAATAGAAACAAACGCACCAAAATCAACAATTCGTGTTACTTTACCACTATAAATTTTTCCAACCTTAATTTCAGCAGTAATTTCTTGAATTCTACGAATAGCATTTTTAGCTTTTTCTTGTATCATAGCAGAAATTTTAACAGTTCCATTATCTTCAATTTCAATAGTAGTTCCGGTTTCTTCAGTTAACATACGAATTACTGAACCACCTTTTCCGATTACATCTTTTATTTTTTCAGGATTAATTTGAATAGTATGTATTCTAGGAGCGAATTCAGAAATATCTTTTCTTGGAAATTGCAAAGATTTTTTCATAGTATTTAGAATATAAAGTCTAGCTTTCTTTGCTTGATATAATGCTAATCTTATTATATCATTAGTGATACCCTCAATTTTTATATCCATTTGAAGAGCAGTAACTCCATTTTTACTACCAGCTACTTTAAAGTCCATATCTCCTAAGTGATCTTCATCTCCTAAAATATCAGACAATATTATAAATTCATTTTTTTCTTTTACTAATCCCATAGCTATACCTGCTATAGAAGAAGATATTGGAACTCCGGCATCCATAAGAGCCAAAGAAGCACCGCAAACTGAAGCCATAGAGGAGGATCCATTTGATTCAGTAATTTCAGAAACTATACGTATTGTGTAAGGAAATGCTTCCAATTTTGGCATAACTGCTAGTATACTACGTTTTGCTAGTTTTCCATGTCCTATTTCACGACGCTTAGGAGAACCTATAATGCCTATTTCCCCTACAGAGTAAGGAGGAAAATTATAATGAAACAAAAAGTTTTCTATTCTATCTCCTAATAACTCATCTATGTTTTGAGCATCTCGAGACGTACCTAATGTGACCGATACTAAAGATTGAGTTTCACCTCGTGTAAATAACGCAGATCCATGTGCTCTAGGTAATATTCCTATACGAACATCCAAAGCACGAATCGTATCTTTTTTTCTACCATCTATTCGAATCTTATCATTTATAATTCGAGTACGAACTGTATCTTTTTCAATATCATAAAATATAGATTCTATTTCTGATTCATCTACAACGAAATCTTCGTTCATTAAAGTTAATGCTACATTTGATTTAATATTATCTAACGTTTCCAACCTTTCTTTCTTATTAAAAATATTATATGCACTATTTATATCATTTTTAGAAAGTTCAACTATTCGCAATTTTAAACGTTCATTTATAGGACATAAATAATTCTCCCAAATAGGTTTATTAACTTCGTGCATTAAACTATTAATATTTTGAATAACTACTTGTTGTTGACGATGCCCAAAAATTATCGCTTGCATTATTTCATCTTCAGACAAGATGTTAGCTTCTGCCTCAACCATTAAAACAGATTTTTTTGTTCCGGATATTACTAAATCCAAAGTACTAGATTTAATTTGATCAACACTTGGATTTAATACATATTCATTATTAATGTAACCAACTCTAGCAGCACCAATAGGACCAAAAAAAGGCAATCCAGATATACTCAATGCTGCAGATGCACCAATTATTGCAACTATATCAGGATTTACCTGGGGATTTAATGAAACAACTGTTGCAATAATTTGTACTTCATTAAAAAATCTTTTAGGAAACAAAGGACGGAGAGGACGATCAATTAAACGAGAAATAAGTATTTCATTTTCACTAGGTCTACCTTCACGACGAAAAAAACCACCAGGTATGCGGCCTGCAGAATATGTTCTTTCTTGATAATTTACTGTTAATGGAAAAAATTTTTGACCTAGCAATAGTTTTTTTTGACCAACAACAGTTACAAATACTACAGTATCATCCATACTAACCATTATAGCTGCAGTAGCTTGTCTAGCCATTATGCCTGTTTCTAACGTAACAGTGTGTTGACCATATTGAAATTTACGTATAATAGGATTAAACAAAATAATGTCCTTAGTATATTACAATTTACATACATATCTATCAAATATGAATTTAAAAATTTATGACATTTATTTAAAATAAAAGAAATCAAAGTTAAACGAATAGATAAAACTTTTGTCAAAAATGAAATTATTTGAAAAACATTGTCATTAAGTGAATACCTGATTTTTAAATTTTCAAGAAATATTTTTTAAATATAATATTTTATTGATCCTATAAAAAATCAGAAATAATATATTTTGATCTATAAGTTAACGACGTAATTTTAATCGATCAATTATATTCGTATAACGTAATATGTTTTTTCTTTTTAAATAATTTAATAATTTTCTACGATGTGATACCATATTTAGTAATCCACGCCTACTACCGTGATCTTTTTTATGAATAGAAAAATGTTTTTGTAAACAATTTATTCTATCTGTCAATAAAGAAATTTGAACTTCAGAACATCCACTATCTTTCTCATTAGCACCAAATGTTAAAATCAAATTGCTTTTTTTAATGATGTTTAAGGACATTGTATTTAGAACTCCACGTCATTACTTATAATAGTAAAATAAAGGTTAATAAAAGTTTTAAAATATTTTATTTATAGTACTATTATATAATTTTTATAGCAAATGACCTATTTAAAATTTACGTTTTAAAACTAAACGATAAGGCAACAATTCTTGATTTTTATTTACTCTTCCTATTCCAATAAAACTTTGACTTTTTCCTGCTGTTATTCGAAAAAACGAACTTTTTAAAGTACAAAAAACTTTTATTTTTTTTCCATTTTGAATTTTATTTGCATCATTACTAGATAAATTTATTTCTGGAAAATCTAATACAGGAGTATCTAATGGGATTAAAATTTTATATAATTGTTTTAAAAATAATTTTGAACTATATTGACTTAACGATTGAAGTTGATCTATAGTAATCATTTTAGAAATAGGATACTTATCCACTTGCAATCTACGTAATTTAATTACGTGCGCTCCACATCCTAAATTTTCTCCTATATCCTCTATTAAAGTTCTTATATAAGTTCCTTTAGAACACGTAACTTCTAATTCTAAAAATACATTATAACAATTAATGTATTTTAACCTATAAATAGTAATTTTTCGACTTTTTCTCGGTATAAAAATTCCTTTTCTAGCATATTTATATAATGATTTGCCTTTATATTTAATTGCAGAATACATTGGAGGAATTTGTTGTATGTCACCTTTAAAAGAATTTAAAGTTTCAATTAAATGCGTAAACAAAAAATTTACTATTCTAGTCTTTATCACTTTACCTTCAGAATCAGACGTATTTGTAGTCTGCCCAAGCTTAGCTATTACTCGATAACGTTTATTAGTATTAAACAAAAATTGAGAATATTTTGTTGCTTCTCCGCAACATATAAGTAGCATACCCGTAGCAATAGGATCTAAAGATCCTGAATGCCCAGCTTTCTTTATATTTAAAATATACTTCACTTTTTGTAAAATATTATTAGAAGAAAACCCGCTTGGTTTATCTATTAATAATATTCCATCAACTGTTCTAAATTTATTAAGAAACATTTAACTATCCTTGTTTTTAAACTATTTTTTTTTTAAAGATCTATCAATTAAACTACTTATTTTCATACCTTTAATAAATGAATCATCATAAATAAAATGTAAAGTAGGAATAATTCGTAAACAAATTTTTTTTGCCAATAAATATCTTATATAACGTGAAGATTTTTGTAATATTAATATTACATCTTTAGGAAATAATGTTTTAGTTTTATCGAATGAACTAATATATATTTTAGAGTAACTAAAATCACGAGAAGTTTCTACCTCTAATACTGTTATCAATACTTTTAAACGAGGATCTTTTAAAGAATGACAAATAATCCATGATATTGCTTTTTGCAGCTCCTTTGATACACGAAAAAAACGGTTAGATTGCAACATTTAATGAATTCTCCAATTACTTACATAATAAAACACAATAAAAAAATATTTATTGTATTT
Source organism: Buchnera aphidicola (Floraphis choui) (assembly GCA_039830045.1). Lineage (NCBI taxonomy): Bacteria > Pseudomonadati > Pseudomonadota > Gammaproteobacteria > Enterobacterales > Erwiniaceae > Buchnera > Buchnera aphidicola. Next base: position 396,759 of record CP140044.1, read on the forward strand.
ATTTCACTCGTGATGTACAAAATGCTTCAATTAAATCGTTAATACGAATATCATTATAATTTTTTATTCCAATACCACATTCTACTCCATTTCTTACTTCATTTATATCTTCTTTGAATCTTCTCAAAGATTCTAATTCTCCTTCATAAATAACTTTATTTTTTCTTAATATTCGGATAAAATCATTGCGTTTTACTATACCTTCAATCACCATACATCCAGCTATGCTTCCAAACTTTGGAGATTTAAAAACGTTCCTTACTTCTGCTAATCCCATGATTTTTCGTTTATATTTTGGTAATGTCATACCATGTATAGAGTTTTTTACTTCATCAATAATATGATATATTACCGAATAACAACGTAAATCTATATTTTCTAATTCAATAATTCGTTTTGCAGAAAAATCTACTTTAACGTTAAAACCTATAATAATAGCCTTTGAAGCTATAGCAAGAGATGCATCAGTTTCTGTAATATTTCCTACTCCTTTTCCTATAATTTTTATTTTTACATTATTATTAGATAATTTTTTTAAAGAATCAGAAATTGCCTCCAATGAACCCTGAACATCTGATTTTAAAATAATGTTAAGTTCTAAAATATTATCTTTTTTTATTTTTTCGAAAATGTTAGATAATTCAAATATTTTCTTTTTAGCTAATTTTTTTTCTCTAAACTTTTTTTGACGATATAAAGCAACTTCACGCGCTTCTTTTTCACTATTTACAACAATAATTTTATCTCCAGCTATAGGAACTCCTGACAAACCTAATATTTTAGCTGGAATAGAAGGACTAATAGATTGAACTTCTTGTCCTAAAGAATTTTCTATAGCACGAACTTTTCCGTATTCTAATCCACATAATACTATATCTCCTTTTTTTAAAATTCCTTCTTTTATTAAAACTGAAGCAACTGGGCCTTTTCCTTTATCCAAAAACGATTCAATAACCAAGCCTGTAGCCATGCCATTATAGATTACCTTTAATTCTAAAATTTCAGCTTGTAGTAAAATAGATCTTAATAAGTTATTAACTCCTTCTCCTGATTTAGCTGAAACGTTTATAAAAATATTATCACCCCCCCATTCTTCTGGAACAATATTGTATTTCATTAATTCATTTTTAATTTTATCCGGTTCTGAATTTAACTTATCTATTTTATTAATTGCTACTAATATAGGTACTGATGCTGCTTGAGCGTGTTGTATAGCTTCAATTGTCTGAGGTTTTACTCCATCATCAGCAGCAATAACTAAAACAACCATATCTGTAATTTTAGTTCCACGAGCTCTCATTGCAGTAAAAGCAGCATGACCAGGAGTGTCTAGAAATGTAATAATTTTATTATTTACTTCAATATAGTATGCACCTATGTGTTGAGTGATACCACCAGATTCCTGAGAAACAGTTTTAGTTAACCTAATATAATCTAACAACGATGTTTTTCCATGGTCTACATGACCCATGATAGTTACTATAGGAGGACGAGATTGCACAGATTTATCATGAGTATGTCGATTTTTCATGACCTTTGTTTCTAATGCATTATCATAATATATAGTAACTTTGTGCCCTATTTCTTCTGCTACTAATTGTGCTATATCTTTACTAAGATTTTGATTAATAGTAACAATATAACCTAATTTCATCATAATTTTAATTAAATCAGAACTTTTTATTGCCATTTTATTAGCTAATTCAGATACCGTAATTGTATCTCGAATAATTATATCTCGATTTACTACGTATGATGGTCTTTTAAATACTTGTTGTAGAGCACTATTACTATAATTATTATTATTTTTTTCTAAATGAGTAGACTTTTTTAAATCTCTATAGTTACTATTTTTTTCAAAATAATTTTTATTTTTTTTATGACGTAAATTTGTTTTAATTTTATTACTATTTAATCGATAATTAACTTCTATTCCACTATTGCTATTACGACGATGATTAGTACGAATAACATTAGAAATGTTATTATTATGACGTATTATCGACGATTGATTTCTATTTATTGTTCTATCTTTAGTTGTTTTTTTACTATTAAAAGAAGAATATTGTTCTGTATGACGCTTTAACTCTTCTGATTTAAAAATATTATTTTTATTTTGAATATTATTAGATAAATTGTGTGATTTTTTCTTAACTTTATTAGATGTTATATTTCGTTTTAAATTACTAAAAACACAACGATTTTTAATAATATTTTTGTTAGGATAAATTGCGCTGTCATTTTGTTTTCCTATAATAGATAAATTACTTTTACTATCTTTAGAAATTAAAGTGATATCTTTTAATATATTACTTTGAATTTCTTTACTTGGTTTAGTATATGTTTTCTTTTTTCTAATCTCAACTTGTATACATTTATTTTTTCCTCCCATATGAGATATATTCAAAATACTACGAGTTTTTCTTTTTAAAGTTAATGTATTTTTTAAAATAGAACTAGTATTCTTTAAATACTTATCTAAGATTTCTTTTTCATGAGAAGTGATATAATCATATTTGTCTTTTAGAATACCTGCGCTAATACATTTTTGTATTAACTTTTCTACTGAAATCTTCATTTCATTAGCTAGATTTTTTATATTTATTTCCATAATTAAATTCTCTCCTATTTTAATTCTTTTTATTAAACCAACATATATTACGTGCTTCCATAATTAAAGAACCAGCTGTATTAATATTAAGTTCTTCAATGTCAACTAAATCATCTATTCCTTGATCAGCTAATTCTTCTAAGTCATAAATATTTTTTTTTGCTAATTTAGAAGCTATTATCTGATTCATTCCTTTTAAATTTAATAATTCTTGTTTAGGTTGTTTTTCTCTCAATTTCTCCTGATGTTTTTTTTCTATTATTGTCAAAGCTTTTTTTGCTTCTGATCGAATTAATAAAGCTAATTCTTTGTCAATATTATTAACATTAAGCAATTCTTCAAACGGGATATAAGCTAATTCTTCTATCGAAGAAAAACCTTCTTCAATTAAAATTCTTAAAAATTTCTCATTTACTTGTAGATACTCTTTAAAAATATTTAAAATTTTATCAGCTTCTTTTTGATGTTTTATTTTTAAATCATCAACTGTCATAACATTAATTTCCCAACCACTAAGTTGGGAAGCTAAACGAACATTTTGACCATTTCTTCCAATAGCTTGAGCTAAATTTCTAGAATCTACAGCAATATCCATTGTACGATTTTCCTCATCTACTACAATAGAAGAAACATCTGCAGGAGCCATAGAATTAATAACAAATTGAGCTGCATTATCATCCCATAATACAATATCAATTCGTTCACCACATAGTTCACTAGATACTGCTTGTACACGAGCTCCTCTCATTCCCACACAAGCACCAACTGGATCAGTTCGTTTATCATTGCTCTTGACCGCAATTTTAGCTCTAGATCCTGGATCACGAGCTGCTGCTTTTATTTCAATAATCGATTCTCCTATTTCAGGAACTTCTATTTTGAACAATTCAATTAACATTTCAGGTTTTGATCTACTAACAAATAGTTGAATGCCTCTAACTTCAGGATAAATAGCATAAAGAACGCCTCTTATACGATCACCTAATCTAAAATTTTCTCTCGGTAACATATCTTCTTTTAAAATTAATGCTTCAGCATTATTTCCTAAATCTAAAGTGATACTATCTCTATTGATCTTTTTTACTATTCCTGTCACGATTTTACCAGAATGACTTTGAAATTGATCTACAATCATTGCTCTTTCAGCTTCTCTTACTTTTTGAATAATTACTTGCTTTGCTGTCTGAGTGGTTATTCTATCGAATATAACTGATGTTATTTTATCTTCTATATAATCATTAATTTTTATTGAATTGTTTTCAAATTGAGCAGCTTCAAATGTAATTTCTTTCGTTGGATGAAATACTTCATGAACTACTAACCAACGACGAAATGTTTCAAAACTTCCATTTTTTCGATCAATCTTTACTCGTACATCAATTTCTTGATCATATTTTTTTTTAGTTGCTATTGCTAATGCACTCTCTAACGCCTCAAAAATTTTTTCACGAGGAAGAGATTTTTCATTAGAAACAGCTTCCACAACAGCTAAGATTTCTTTATTCATCTTAGTTTACCTCAGTTTATACAATAATATTGTGGAATAAAAATTATTTTATTATAAAAATCTACAAAATAATAATAATGTACTTTATTTAAAATTTTTAAAAATAATATTACGAAGGTTAACAATATATATTAAATTTTAAATAAAATTAATTTATAAACATTTTATCTTAATTTTTTACAGAAAATATTAATCATTCTGATATTATATTTAATTTCATGTATATATTAATTTTAATATAATAAAATCCCCAAGCTCTTTGGGGATTTTATTATATTAAAATTAATATATACATGAAATTAAATATAATATCAGAATTGCCGAGAACGGGACTTGAACCCGTACACTTAATAAAAGTACTACCCTCTCAAGATAGCGTGTCTACCAATTCCACCACCTCGGCATAAATAACAAAAAAGTTAAATTTTGTTGTATATTTTAAATGTAATCAAAGAATATTATTATAACTAATATTACATATTATTAAACTAACAAAAAAAAACAAAAAAGCGAATATACCTGTAACACAGGTTAACATATTATCATTATAATACGTTATTACCTGAGGTGATTTTACTGAACTAAAACTAGAATTTCCACTACCATCTTTTCTATTTTGTATCATAATTAAAAAAATAAGACAAATAGAAACAAATATAAAAACTCCCAAAAAAAAACTGTACATAACATTGTTCCTAACTATTATAAAAATTCACAATTAAGATAAAAAATAGAAATATTATAAATACTTTAATACTAATATTAAATATATGTTACTAAAAATATAAATAACAATACTTTTTAAAATTTCTACATATAATTAAGATGTTTTTTTAAATTATTAGAAATAAATGTAACAATACTCTTATTTTGATCTTCTACTAAAATTCTAAAACATGATTCTGTTCCAGATTTTCTTAAAAATATTCGTCCAAATTCACCTAACATATTTTTATATTTAGGGAGTATAGTTTGTATTTTTCTATATTTATCAAAGTCATTTTTTCTTCCAGCATCTACATTTATTATAACTTGAGGAAACAAGTTTATTTCAGAACATAATTGAAACAAACTCATTTGAGTATTTAACATGACTTTAATAATCTGTAAACCAGTAATAATACCATCTACAATAGGCGACATATCTAATATAATAACATGACCAGAACTTTCTGCACCTAATCTCCATTGTTTTTTCTGCAATTTTCTTATTATATTTCTATCCCCTACATTAGTTTTAATAAAAGGAATACCTATTTTTTTTAATGCCACTAATAATCCATTATTACTCATTACAGTACCAACTACACCTTCATTGTGAATTTTATGATATAAATAAAATTTTGCTAAAACATATAACATTTGATCACCATTTACTTTATTGCCTAAATGATCCACCATAATAACTCGATCTCCATCACCATCAAAAGCTAAACCTATATCTGCTTTTTCAGACAATACTCGTAATTTTAAATTACTAATATTTGTTGATCCACAGTTTTTATTAATGTTATATCCATTTGGAACAACAGATATAGTAACTAAATTAGCACCTAAATCTCTAAAAATTTTAGGTGCTATTCGATAAGTCGCTCCATTAGCACAATCTAATACAATTTTAAATGATTTTAAATTAAGATAAAACGGTATAGTTGATTTACAAAATTTAATATATTCTTTATAAATATTTTTATCTTTTTTAATAGAAGCTGAATGAGATATATTACAAAAAAATGTAGGTTTTTCTAATTCTCTTTCAATTTCTTTTTCTAAAATAATAGATAATTTAACACCTTTTTTTAAAAATAGTTTTATACCATTATCTTTAAATGAATTATGAGATGCTGATATTACTATTCCTACTTCCAACTTTAATAATCTTGTTAAATATCCAATAGCTGGAGTAGAAATAATACCTATTGATATTACAGAAATACCAGAAGCAGACAAACCTGAATTCAATGCTGATTCCAACATACAATTAGAAATTCTAGTATCTGTTCCTACAATTACTTTTTTAGAATTATTTTTAAATAATAATCTTCCAATAACAAAGCCAAACTTTAAAAAAAAATCTGGAGTTATAGGAAATATACCAACCTTTCCACGAATACCATCCGTTCCAAAATATTTTTTAACATTCAATTTATTATCCTTATACTATAATAATAAATTTCAGCGAAATAAAAAATAAATAACACATATTTCAAACTGTATTTATTAAAAATTTAATTAAATTTAAATGAACTCACTTATGCTTTATAAATATGCATATTATTAAAAATCATACAAAATTATTAATTAATAATTAATATCTATTCATAAGCTATCTCTTAAAATTATAGTTTAAGAGATAGCAATCTCGAAAAATTTATATTACGTATCAATTTTTTTACATAAATTTTCATTAACTTAAGAAATAATATAATTATATTATAAATGTAATCAAATGTAGTTTAATTTTAACTATTAAAATATTTAAATATAAAATATCGTTTACTTAATTATTATCTTCACTCCAACCATCAGGTTGTCGAACAGATTTTCTTTGCATTAAATCATTAATTTGATGAAAATCAATTGTTTCATATTTTATTAATGCATCCTTCATAGCATGAAGAATATCTAAGTTTTCATCTAATATTTTTTTCGCTCGGTAATAATTTTTATCTATTAATAACTTTACTTCTTCATCAATAATTCTTGCTGTTTCATCAGACATATGTTTAGATTTTGACACCGTTCTGCCTAAAAATATTTCACCTTCTTCTTCAGCATATAGAAGAGGACCTAACTTTTTCGAAAAGCCCCACTGCGTTACCATGTTTCGAGCTAAACTAGTTGCAACTTTTATGTCATTAAATGCACCTGTAGATACATTATTTTCACCATAAATTATTTCTTCTGCCAACCTACCTCCATACAATGTAGATATTTGGCTTTCTAATTTCTTTTTACTAATACTTAATACATCATCTTCTGGCAAGAAAAAGGTTACTCCTAATGCTCTACCTCTTGGAATAATTGTAACTTTATGAGCAGGATCATGCTCTGGAACTAACCAACCTACAATAACATGTCCAGCTTCATGATATGCTGTAGATTCCTTTTGTTTATCTGTTATAACCATAGATCGTCTTTCAGTTCCCATAATAATTTTATCTTTTGCTCTTTCAAAATCAAACATTGATACTACTTGATTATTATTTCGAGCTGCAAATAACGCTGCTTCATTAACTAAATTTGCTAAATCAGCTCCAGAAAATCCTGGAGTTCCACGAGCTATAATCATAGGATCTACATCTTTACTTAAAGGAACTTTTTTCATATGTACTTTAATAATTTGAGATCGACCCTTAATGTCAGGTAATGCTACAAATATTTGACGATCAAATCTTCCAGGTCTCAATAAAGCAGGATCTAAAACGTCTGGTCGATTAGTAGCAGCAATTAGTATTATTCCTTCATTACCATCAAATCCATCCATTTCTACTAACATTTGATTTAACGTTTGTTCGCGCTCATCATGTCCACCTCCTAATCCAGCTCCTCTTTGACGACCTACAGCATCAATTTCATCAATAAAAATTATGCATGGTGCAGATTTTCTGGAATGTTCAAACATGTCGCGAACTCTAGACGCTCCAACTCCTACAAACATTTCTACAAAATCAGAACCTGAGATGGTAAAAAAAGGAACTTTAGCTTCTCCAGCAATAGCTTTTGCTAAAAGAGTTTTACCAGTTCCAGGAGGACCTACCATTAAAATTCCTTTTGGAATTTTTCCTCCTAACTTTTGAAATCTAGTAGGTTCTCTAAGATAATCTACTAATTCTTTTACTTCAGATTTAGCTTCATCACACCCTGCTACATCAGAAAAAGTAATTGTAATTTGATCTTCAGACAACATCCTAGCTTTACTTTTTCCAAAAGACATAGCGCCTTTTCCACCACCAAGTTGCATTTGACGCATGAAAAAAATCCAAACTCCAATTAACAAAAACATAGGAAACCATGAAATAAAAATAGAAGTTAAAAAACTTGGTTCATCTTGTATTTCTCCTATTATTTTTACATTTTTTATTAATAGAGTATCCAGCAATTTAGGATCATTCATAGGAATATACGTTATATATCTACTATTATCTTTTTTTATTACATTAATTTCACGTCCATTGACATACACTTTACTAATCTGATCTTGATTTACTTCTGATAAAAAAGTAGAATAATCCACTTTCCGATAATTTATATTATTAGAATTAAAATTCTGAAAGATAGACATTAATACCATTGCAATTACTAACCAAAGAATAAGGTTCTTAGCCATATCACTCAAGAGATTAACCTCACAAATTTAAAACCATTAAATAAAATGACACATAAAATAGCTATTTTTTTCGCTCAGATGCTATAACATACACTTCTCTAGAACGAATTCGAGAAGAATTTGGTTTAAAAATTTTTACTTTAGTAAATTCAGTTTTAACTCGATCAATAAACGAACGAAATTGATCACCATAAAATGCCTTTACCAATAATTTTCCATTATACAATAATATTTTTTTAGATATTTCTAAAGCTAGTTTACTTAATTTTATAGATCTAGGATGATCTATACAATAAGATCCACTCATATTAGGAGCCATATCAGACATAACTAAATCTACTTTTTTATTTTTTAAAAAAGTCAATAAAACATTAATAACTTTAAATTGTCTAATATCACCTTGAATGAAAAAAACACCTTTAATTGGAAACATAGGTAATATATCGCAGGCTATAATACACCCTTTATCTCCTATTTTTTTACTAGCGTATTGAGACCAACTTCCAGGAGAAGAACCTAAATCTATTATAGCCATGCCTTTTTTGAACAATTTACTAACGTTATGTATATGGTCTAACTTAAAATAAGCTCTAGATCGAATATTTTTTTTATAAGATAAATTTACATACGGATCTTTAATGTGTCGTCTAATCCATCTTTTAGAACTTAAAGAACGAGCTTTAGACACTGATAATACCATTTTTAAGTGAGATTATTAAAAATCAATTTTATCAATAACATATATATAGTGACAACAGTAAAACGTTTATAATTCTTAAAAATATTATCATACTTAAAAATATATGATATAAACATGAACGCTTTAGAAAGTAATATGATAATTATTATATTAAAGGATGAATATTACTATAAAATAACGCACATCTTTGTTATTTAATAAATATAAACACCATATTGGTTAAATTTTAAATTTTTACAACATCATAACTAACTATTAATTACTTATACTCTACACTTAGTATTTCATATTTTACATCACCAGACGGGGTCTTAATTATAGCGATATCACCAACTTTTTTCCCAATTAATCCCCTAGACATAGGTGAATTAATAGAAATTAAGTTGAGTTTGAAATTTGATTCGTCATCCCCAACAATACGATAAATAAATATTTTTTTTGTTTTAGAATTAAGTATAGTTACTGTAGATCCAAAAATAACGATTCCACGATTTTTAATTTGAGTAACATCAATTATTTGAATTTTAGATAATTTTAATTCAATTTCTTTGATTCTTCCTTCACAAAAACTTTGCTCTTCCCTTGCCGCATGATATTCTGAATTTTCTTTTAAATCACCATGTTGTCTAGCTTCTATAATAGAAGCTATAATTTTAGGTCTTCGTACTTTCTTAAGCATTTCCAGTTCTCTACGAAGTTTTTCAGCACCTAATAATGTCATTGGAATTTGATTATTCATATTTACTCCTTATAATTACACTTCAATAAAATAAATATTTAGAAATTTTTTAAAAAAGTTATTTCAGATACAAATTATTATATTAATATTATGTTAATAAAAAATGCCAACTATAGTAGCTAGCTTTATTCTAACTAAAAAATTACATTTAAATTAATATTAGTATAAAAAGTAACTTCTAATAATCCAGTTATAATTTAAAATATAAAGTATTTTAAATAATAGTTATAAGATAGTATATAAATTATCACTTCAACAAAATAAGAAACATGTTAAAAATTATGATATAAACAGATAAAAACTATATTTAAAAATTAAAAAATATAAAATATCTTATTTCAAAAAAAAATTATTCATAATTAGAGATATATTCATAAATTATGTTCTGATATTATATATACGAAATTTAATCAAAAAAAAAGAACAATACTAATGATCACAGAAAAAATTAAACATTTATTAATAAAATCTTTATCGTTAAATGAAGTTAAAGTTACTGGAGATAATAACTATATTGAAATAATAGCTATTGATGATATATTTCATAATAAAAGTGAAGTAGAAAAACAAAAGATAATTTATTCACAATTAATGCACTATATTGCAGATAAAACAATTCACTCTATTTCAATAAAAACATATTCTTTAAAAGAATGGAATAACAAAAAATATAATTAGTTAAAATGAAAACATGTTACGTAACAGGTCCTACCAATCTTCTAGGAGAAGTAAAAATTTCTGGTTCAAAAAATGCTGCTTTACCTATATTATTAACATCAATATTATCAAAAGAACCAATAGAATTACATAACATTCCAGTATTGCTAGATACTACTAACGCAATGAAAATACTAACTAAATTAGGAGTAAAAATAGAAGTTAAAAAAGAAATATATCTCGATTCTAGTACAATAAAAAATTGCATTATATCCAATTATATAACAAAAAAAATACGTGCTTCTATTTGGATATTAGGCCCTTTATTAGCAAGATGTGGTTATGCAAAAATATCTTTTCCAGGAGGATGTAAAATAGGGTATAGAGAAATTGACTTACATATATTTGGATTAACTCAATTAGGAGCTAAAATTACTATATACAAAAATTATATTACTGGATCAGTAGTAGGAAAGCTAAAAGGTACCAAAATTACGTTATCTAAGATAAGTGTAGGCGCAACTATTACTATTATGAGTACAGCTACTCTAGCTACAGGAATTACCATTATTTCCAATGCTGCACGTGAACCAGAAATTATTGATCTTGCAAATTTTCTAAATAGTATAGGAGCTAAAATTTCTGGAGCAGGAAGCAAAAAAATTATTATAAAAGGAGTTAATAAACTACATGGAGGTAAATACACTATTATTCCTGATAGAATTGAAACTGGAACTTTTTTAATAGCTGCGGCTATATCTAACGGGCACATTGTTTGTTACAATACCAAACCCAATTTACTAGCATATTTTTTAAAAAAACTAATTCAAACAGGAGCTAAAATAAAAGCTGGTAATGATTGGATTAGCTTAAATATGGTTAATATTCATCCTAAAGCTATTAATATTACAACTTCTCCATATCCAGGATTTCCTACTGATATGCAAGCACAGTTTACATTACTAAACATTATTTCACATGGAACAAGTAAAATAACCGAAACTATATTTGAAAATCGCTTTATACACATACCTGAACTTAAAAAAATGGGTGCAATAGTAATGATAAAAAATAATTCTATTTTTTGTTATGGAGTAAAAAAATTAAATTCAGCTAAAATAATCGCATCAGATTTACGAGGGGCAGCTAGTCTAATATTAGCTGGTTGTATTGCTAATGGAAACACAATTATTAAAAATTCTAATTTTGTTACAAGAGGATATGAAAGTTTTTACAAAAAACTTAAAATGATAGGCGCTAAAATTAAGAATAAATAAAAATATTATTAAAATATAGTTTACAATATTAAAATCTAAAAATTTTAAAATATTACACATTTAATTAAATTGCATGTTCAAGATTATAATACACTTAAATCGCATTTAAAATATAATATATTATAATCTTCAAATCATTAAAATACAATATTTACATAAATATTAGTAAAATAATATTCAAGAGCACATTTTCAGTTAAATTATGTTTTAACAATATTTTATCAAGTATAAAATATAGAACACGTTAAAAAACTACTTCTGTGTTCAAACTTAATAAGAATACAAATTAAACTATTCAAAATATATACAACATATGGAATTAAATTATGTATGCAATTTTTGCACATGGTGGAAAACAATACAAAGCTAAAAAAGGTCAAATAATTAAGTTAGAAAAAATAAATTATATTTCTGGAGAACAAATAAAATTTAAAGAAATTTTAATGATATCAGATAAAAATGAAATAACAATAGGAAAACCAATATTATTAGATAGTTTTATATCAGCAAACGTTGTAAGTCATGGACGTAATAAAAAAATTAATATTATTAAATTTAATCGAAGAAAACACTATAAAAAACATCAAGGTCATCGTCAATTTTTTACTAAAGTTTTAATTACTAATATTCATAGATAATAAGGAAAATTTATGGCTCATAAAAAAGCTGGAGGATCAACTAGAAATGGAAGAGACTCACATTCTAAAAGATTAGGAGTAAAACACTTTGAAGGAGAATTAGTACTTCCTGGCAGTATTATAGTCCGTCAAAAGGGAACAAAATTTCATGCCGGTATAAATGTAGGATGTGGTAAAGATCATACATTATTTTCTAAAATTCAAGGAAAAGTAAAATTTGAAACAAAAGGTATAAAACGTAAAAAATATGTAAATATCATTTCTATAACATGATTTTCCAATATTATAACTTTGTGTACTAACAAAAATATTTATAAATACACTTTTTATTTGTACACAAAGTATAATTTATTAAATATATATTAATAAGTTTTATATTCCAAAAAAATAAAACAATTAATATGAAATATTATGAATTTTACAAATAATATTTTAAGGAAACTAAAATAATGAAGTTTTTAGATCAAGTTACAATTCATGTTATCGCTGGAAATGGAGGAAATGGGTGTATTAGTTTTAGACGAGAAAAATATATTCCAAAAGGTGGCCCTGATGGAGGTGATGGAGGTAATGGAGGTAATGTTTGGCTAAAAGCTAATAGAAATTTAAATACCTTAATTGATTTTAGATTTAAGAAAACTTTTAAAGCCCAAAATGGCGAAAATGGAAAAAATAAAAAACAATCAGGAAAAAAAGGAAAAGATACTATAATCAACATACCTATTGGAACTAGAATTATCGATAACAATACCAAAGAAATCATAGATGATATAACAAACAATAAACAATTAATTTTAATAGCTAAAGGCGGATGGCATGGATTAGGAAATACAAGGTTTAAATCTTCTATCAATAGAACGCCTAAAAAAAATACTTTAGGAACACAAGGAGAACAAAGAGAAATTAAATTAGAATTAATTTTATTAGCTGATGTAGGAACACTAGGATTACCAAATTCTGGAAAATCTACTTTAGTGAGCCACATATCTGCAGCAAAAACTAAAATAGAAAGTTATCCTTTTACAACACTTACTCCAATATTAGGTACTGTAAAAATAGAGAAAAACAAAAGTTTTGTAATTGCTGATATACCTGGTTTAATTCAAGGAGCTTCACACGGACTTGGACTCGGATTTAAGTTTTTAAAACATTTAGAAAGATGTCATTTATTATTACATATAATTGATATTTCTATAGAAAATAAATTTAATATTTTAAACAATATTAATATTATTTTAAAAGAGATACAAAATTACAGCAAAAAATTATGTGAAAAACCAATTTGGATAGTATTTAACAAAATTGATTTAGTAAGTGAAAAGAAAATAAAAAGCATTATTACATTCATTAAATTTCACTTAAACCAAAAGAAACCATACTACTTAATTTCGTCAATAAGAAAAATAGGAATTAAACCAATGTGTAAAGACATTTTACAATTTATAGAAAAAAATACATCAGTTTATTAAAAACTTTCTTAATAACAATAAAAAATAATTCATATATTTATTACATAAAATAAAATTTTAATAGTCTTAAACTTCAAGATGAATGTTTAAAATGCCTATCAAAATAACTATTCTAAACTTATTTGTTAAAAATTTATAAATTACAATATATCTAAAATAATATAATTTAATTTATACAATTAATTTCAAATAAAATAATTTACCCGGTTTATTCCGGGCATGAATATAAATGTATAAAATTATCTTATTAAAGTAATTAACGTTTAGAAAATTGAGGACGTTTTCTTGCTTTTCGAAAACCCACTTTTTTTCTTTCTACTCGACGAGCATCACGAGTAACGAAACCTGACTGTCTTAACTCATTTCGAAAAGAAATATCGTAATTTATTAATGCGCGAGTAATTCCATGTCGAATTGCACCAGCCTGACCAGAAACCCCTCCACCTTTTACAGTGATATATAAATCACATTTATTTAACATATCAACCAATTCTAAAGGTTTTATAATTATCATAGATGTAATTTTATAACTAAAATAATTTTTTAGTGAACGATTATTAATTGTAATATTTCCTTTTCCAGGTTTAAGAAACACTCGAGCGGAAGAACTTTTTCTACGACCAGTTCCATAATTATATACTTGAGTCATTATCTATATCTCCAATTAAATAATTAGCATTTTTGGGTTTTGTGCTATATGAAAATGATTTTCATCAGAATATACTTTAAGTTTCTTAAACATACTTCGACCTAGAGAACCTTTTGGTAGCATCCCTCTTACTGCAATTTCAATAGCTCTAGTAGGAAAGTTAGACATCATATCTTTAAACGCTATTTTCTTAATCCCACCTATATAACCAGTATGACGATAATAAATTTTATCAGTATACTTTTTACCTGTTACTATTATTTTTCTAGCATTAATAACAATTAAATAATCTCCAATATCTACATAAGGAGTATATTCTACTTTATGTTTTCCACGTAATCGAGTGGCAAGAACAGAAGCTAATCGTCCTAAAGTTTTTCCTGAAGCGTCAATACAATACCATGATCTCTGTAAATTTCTAGTTTTAGCAAAAAAGCTTTTCACATTAAATTACCTATATAAAATTAAAGTTTTATTTATTTTTATAAAAATTTATAATATGAGTATTATTTTAAATTTTAATAACTTAACAACATTGTAACATCAATAAAAGGTTTTTATAATTAAAAGAATAATTTAATATAATTTAAGTATATGTCAACGTTTTAATAATTAAAAAGTTTAAATATTGGAATATCTTAATACTATGCTAAATACATTCTATTATTTTAAATTTATAACTTTTACTTAACATTGTATAATAATTTTTTATATTAATTAATTCTCATATAACTTTAATTTAAAATACTACTGTTTCTAATTAAAAATTACATTTTTAAAATAATAAATATTTTATAAATTTTAAAAAATAAAAACAGTTTTATTAAAATTATATATTTGAAATTAGCCTGAAAGGCAGTGAAATATGAAGTCTAAAAGTACTTTACTAACACTACGAAATATTATCAATACTTTAGATAAAGACTTAATTACTTTACTTGCTAAAAGAAAACAAATAGCAATAAAAATAGCAAAAATAAAAGTCAAACAAAACTATCCAATAAGAGATATAGAACGGGAGCAATTATTATTAAGTGATCTTTCCATATTAGGAAAGAAACATAATTTACATGATACATATATTTATAATTTATTTAAAATTATCATACAAGATTCTATTTCAACTCAAAATGATTGGATAAAAAATAACTATTATGAAAACAAAAAATTAAAAAGTTTTTCTTTTCTCGGTGATTATGGCTCATATTCTTATCATGCTACCGAAAAATACGCTAGTAAATATTTTCAATTTTTTGTCAAACATTGTTGTAATAATTTTCAAGAAGTTGTTCACAATGTTGAATGTAATAAATCTGATTATGCGGTTTTGCCAATAGAAAATAATACTTCAGGATCTATTGAAGAAACTTACACAATTTTAATAGATACTAAATTATCAATTATTGGTGAGATAAATATTCCTATAGATCATTGTTTATTATCACAAAAGCAAACTCAATTAATAAATATTAAAACAATATATAGTCATAAACAACCTCTAATGCAATGTAGTAAATTTATCGAACATTTTCCTAATTGGAAATTAAAATATACAAACAGCACTACTGACGCAATTAAAAAAATATCTGATGATGTAAACTTTGCATCGGCTGCATTAGGAAACAAAACATGTTCTAAAATATATCAATTAAAAATTATAGCTAGAAATATTTCTAATTTAGAACATAATATAACTAGATTTATAATATTAAAAAAGAAAAATATAAATATATCTATTCATATTCCAACTATAACAACTATCATGATATCAATCAATAATAACAAAAATTTAGTAGAAAAAATTGCTATAATACTTAAAGAATATAATTTAAAAATAAGACAACTAAAATCTCATAAAACACCTAAAATATTACAAAAAATAATAATTTTTATTGATATTAAAAATAACATTAATACCAATCAAATGAAAAAAGCTATTGATAAGTTAAAAATTATTGCTTCAGTTAAAATACTAGGATGTTATCCAATAGAAAAATATCCTTTATAATTGAGTTTATTTATTATATATTTCTACAATTTTTAATATATGCTTCTATTTTGTTCATGAAAAAAATAGAGCATATATTAAATAACCTAAAAAATAACATTATAAAATACTTCATATATCAGTAATCTATTAAAAGTTTTATTTTATCAATAAACAATTAATTATCTCAAAAATATATACGATTTTTATCAGTTCTATACAACATAAATAAAAACTTTTAAAATTTTAAAAATAATAGCAATCATTATTGTTCAAATAAATAATGTTGAGGAGTAAAATTTTTTATAAAATTATTAAAAGTTATTAATTGCTATAACTCATATTATTTATATTTAATTAATTTATATAATAATGATATTATATGACCTTATAATTATCGTTTAAAAAGCATA
Source organism: Buchnera aphidicola (Floraphis choui) (assembly GCA_039830045.1). Classification (NCBI taxonomy): domain Bacteria; kingdom Pseudomonadati; phylum Pseudomonadota; class Gammaproteobacteria; order Enterobacterales; family Erwiniaceae; genus Buchnera; species Buchnera aphidicola. The sequence continues at coordinate 413,736 of CP140044.1, forward strand.
TTTGTTATCTAAAAATTAAACAATTATGCTTTAATTTATACTTAAAAATTAACAACGTATTTAATATTTATAAAAAAATTAAACGAATTTTTTAAATTAATCATAGAGTAAAAATCATGTTTAGTAATATAACCGAGCGATTTTCAAAAATATTTAATAAACTTTCTCATAAAGGTAGATTAACTGAAAATAACATTAAAGAAACATTGCGAGAAATAAGACAAACTTTATTAGAAGCAGATGTCGCATTATCAGTAGTACGAGACTTCATACACTCTATATCTAAACAAGTTATTGGAAATAGCTTCAATAATAACTTTACTCCAGAACAAGAGTTAATAAAATTAGTAAAAAAAGAACTTATAATGATATTAGGAGAAGGTAATAATAACCTAAACTTATCAACTCAACCTCCAGCAATAATAATGATAGTAGGATTACAAGGTCAAGGAAAAACGACGAGTATAGCAAAACTAGGGAAAAAAATAAAAAAGACCAAAAAGAAGAAAGTATTAGTTGTATCTACAGATATCTATCGACCTGCAGCAATAAAACAATTAGAAATATTATCAAAAACAGCAAATATTGATTTCTATCCTTCTAATACTAATCAAAGTCCTATAGAAATAGCCAATACAGCATTAAATTTTGCTAAATTAAAATTGTATGATGTATTATTAGTAGATACTGCTGGACGTCTTCATATTGACAAACATATGATGGACGAAATTTCAAATATACAAAATAAAATAAATCCTATTGAAACATTATTAGTAGTCGACGCAATGATAGGTCAAGATGCAGTAAATATCGCACATAAATTTAACAATAGTTTATCCATTACTGGATTTATTATAACTAAAACCGATAGCGATACTAGAGCAGGTATTATATTGTCTATGAAATATATTACAAAAAAACCAATTAAATTTTTAAGTACTGGAGAAAAATTAGATGAATTTGAAATATTTTATCCAGATAGAATTGCAACTCGTATCCTTGGTATGGGAGACATGCTAACTCTTATAGAAAACATTGAAAGCAAAATTGACAAGAAAAATATTGATAAGTTAACTAAAACAATAAAAAGTCGAGAAAAATTTGATTATAATGATTTATTAACTCAAATAAAACAAATAAAAAAGATCGGAAACATTACTTCAATATTAGGAAAATTACCTAAAACACAAACAATATTTAATAATGACCAAAATAATATAAATGAAAAAATGTTATTAAAAATGGAAACAATGATTTATTCTATGACTACAACAGAAAAAAAACAACCAGAATTAATTAAAGGATCAAGAAAACGTCGTATTTCAAAAGGATCTGGTTTATCAATACAAGAAATAAATTCGTTATTAAAACAATTTTATAATATAAAGAAAATGATAAATACTATTAAAAAAGGTGGAATAAATAAAATGATGAAAGGAATAAACAACATAGTTAACAATCGATTCTTAAAATCATAAAATATTTTCATAACATCATTTTTAAGTTATAATATAAAAAATAAAATCATTTATAAAGGTATAACTATTATGGTCAAAATTCGTTTAGCAAGAGTAGGAGCAAAAAAACGTCCTTTTTATCAAATTATTGTCGCTGATAACCGATGTCCTAGAAATGGTAAATTTATAGAAAAAGTGGGGTTTTTCAATCCAATATCATTAAAAAATTCTAATAATATTTACATAAACTTTACAAAACTGCAATATTGGATTAAAAATGGAGCTCAAATATCTGATCGTGTAAAACACTTAATTAAAATAACTTCTAAGGTTAATAAAAACATATAAGGAACGAAATAATCATAAGAACTAAAAAAAAACATCATAATAATTTAATTATTGCTAAATTTGGAAAACCACATGGGATATTAGGGTGGATTCGAGTATTTTCTTTTACAGAAGAAAAACAAAATATTTTTAAATATTATCCTTGGTATATTCAAAAAGAAAAATTCAAAATAATTATTAATGTAAAAAATTGGAAAGATAAAAACAAATATTTTTTAGTAAAAATCAAAAATATTAATAATCGTTCTATAGCTGAAAAGCTAACTAATTATCATGTAATTATTAATCAAAGTACATTACCAAAACTACAAAACGATAATTACTATTGGAAAGACGTGATAGGTTGTAATGTTTTTAACATAAAAAATAAAGAATTAGGAATAGTAACTGACTTAATGCAAACATTTTCCAACGATATTCTTGTTGTTAATAAAACCTTTAAAAACAACATCAAAAAAAAGCAAAATATCTTAATACCTTTTATTGAAAAAAAAATTATAAAAACAATAAATATTAGTAATAAAACTATTATAGTAGATTGGAATTATATTGTTGAATAAAAACATTTTAAAAAAAAACCAAAAAACGTATTTAAATATAGGAATAATTAGTATTTTTCCAGAAATGTTTCATACTATCACCGATTACGGAATTACCAGAAAAGCAATTCAAAAAGGAATTATGAAACTTAGTATTTTCAATCCTAGAAATTATACAAAAAATAAATATCGGAACATTGACGATTATCCTTATGGAGGAGGACCTGGTATGTTAATGACAGCAGAACCATTAGAAAAAGCCATTCAACATGCTAAATATACACTTAGATGTAACGCAAGGGTATTTTATCTATCACCCCAAGGAGCTAAAATCAATCAAACTAAAATTATCACTCTATCAAAAATAAAACATATGATTTTATTATGTGGACGATACAAAGGCATAGACGAACGGTTAATACAAAGTAAAATTATAGATGAAGAAATATCTATTGGAGATTATATTCTAAGTGGAGGGGAACTTCCTGCTATGGTGTTAATTGATATGATATGTCGATTTATTCCTGGAACTTTAGGAGAAAAACAATCAAAAAAATGTGATTCTTTCTATAATGGATTGTTAGATTGCCCACATTATACTAGACCTAAATTTTTTCATGATATGGAAGTTCCTAACGTTTTACTATCAGGAAATCATAAAAAAATAAAAAAATGGAGGTTAAAGCAATCTCTAGGATATACTTGGATTAAAAGGCCAGATTTATTAGATAATATTACACTTACTCAAGAAGAAAACAATTTATTAGAAACATTTAAAAAAGAAATGTCAAAATTAAAAAAATTATAATAATTTAAATATAAATTATATATTAGGAAAATATTATTATGAATATTATACAAACAATAGAAAAAGAACAAATTAAAAATAACATTCCTGTTTTCAAAACAGGGGATACTATAGAAATTAAAATATGGATAGTAGAAGGATCAAAAAAAAGAATTCAATCATTTGAAGGAATAGTCATAGCTAAACGTAATAGATATTTTAATTTTTCATTTTGCGTACGAAAAATATCTAATGGATACGCTGTAGAACGCGTATTTCATTCTAATTCACCAAATATTGAAAATATTTGTATTAAAAAAAATGGAGACGTTAGAAAATCAAAATTATATTATCTACGTAATCGAACAGGCAAATCAGCCAAAATAAAAGAACTACTAACAAAAAAATAATATTTATATTACTATAAAATGTACTTCATAAATTTATAACATTTATATGACTTATCATGCAGTCATATAGTTATTATAATTTGACTGCATAATTTTTACATAAAAACTTTATACATCAAAATTTATATAGTATTAAAACAAAATTAAACTACTATTTAGTACCCCCCACCGTAATACCGTTTAATTTTATTGTTGGTTGACCTACACCTACTGGAATGCTTTGTCCATTTTTTACACATGTTCCAATTCCTCCATCTATTGATAAATCATTTCCAACCATAGAAATTTCTTTCATTACTTTACTACCTGATCCAATTAACATTGCATTTTTTATAGAATCAGTAATTTCTCCATTTTTTATTAAATAAGCCTCAGCAGTAGAAAACACAAAATTTCCTGAAGTAATATCAACCTGTCCCCCGCTGAAATTCAAAGCATATATTCCATATTCTATGCTATTAATAATGTCTTTAGGAGTTGAATTTCCTGATAACATATATGTATTTGTCATACGAGGAAAAGGTAAATGAGCATATGATTCTCTTCTACCATTACCTGTCGTTTTAGTTCCCATTAAACGAGAATTAAATTTATCTTGAATATAACTTTTTAGAATCCCATTTTGTATCAATATATTATATTGACTTGGAACGCCTTCATCATCAACAGTTAAAGATCCCCTTTTATTTTTAATAGTCCCATCATCAACTATAGTACATAACTTTGAAGCAACTTGATGTCCAATTTTATTAGTAAACACTGATGTTCCTTGTCGATTAAAATCTCCTTCTAATCCATGACCAACTGCCTCATGCAGTAAAATTCCTGGCCAGCCAGGACCTAATACTACAGGAAACATTCCTGAAGGAGCATCTTTAGCAAATAAATTAACTAAAGCAATTCTTACCGCTTCTCTAGAATAATATTCTATAAAAGATACACCAGAAAAGTGATTTTTAAAGAAAAACGAATATCCATCTCGACTACCTCCTCCACTAAAACCACATTCTCGTTTTCCTTTATGTTCAACTATGACACTAACTGATAACCTAATTAAAGGACGAATATCAGCTGCTAAATTTCCATCCGTAGCAGAAACTAATATTTGACTATATTCACCGCTTAAAACTGCATTTACCTTAATAATGCGATGATCAATACTACGAGCAATAGAATTTACTTTATGAAGAATTTCTACTTTATATCTAGAATCAAAGTTTACCAATGGATTATCTAAAGTATACAAAGGTTTTCTTTTAATAATTTCAAAAGGTTTAATACAAATAGAATTATTTTTATTTAGAATACTACTTGCTAATCGCGAACTTTCTTTTAATGCATTTAATGTAATACTATTTGAATAAGAAAAACCAGTACTTTCTCCGGAAATAACTCTTACTCCAATTCCTTGATTAAGATGATAAAATCCTTCTTTAACAATATTATCTTCTAATATCCAGGACTCACTACAATTAGATTGAAAATAAAGATCAGAATAGTCCACTCTATTTTTTGAAATATCACTTAAAACTTTAAAAAGATCTTGATGAGTAATTTTATTTGAAGTTAATAAATACTCAGTAACTAAATCAAATGCCATTGCAGCTCACTTATTTTAAGTATAAAATATTTAAAATAAACTAAAAAATATATATAAATTAAATAATGTTACTAATAAGATATTTCATTAATTTACTTATGTATAAAGTATGATAAAATTATATCAGTATTGTTGATCGAACTTCAATTACAAAATATCAAAAACTAAACAATAAAAAAATAATTTTATTATTAATATAATATTATTTTAATAATATAATCATCAAACGTTTTATATTCTTGCTAAAGAGAGTTTAATAACATGAAATTTGATTTTAATGTTTTAATAATAAATGGCCCTAATTTAAACTTATTAGGAAAAAGAGAACCTAATATTTATGGAAATATTACATTAGTACAATTAGTAAATGAACTAATCGAGAAAGGAAAACTATTAAATACAAAAGTCCATCATATTCAATCTAATTCAGAAAGCACTTTAATTAATAAAATTCATAGCTCTAACGAAGAAATAGACTATATTATAATTAATCCAGGCGCTTTTACACATACTAGCATAGCATTACGAGATGCGTTAATTGGAATTGACATACCTTTTATAGAAGTTCATATTTCCAATATTTATGCACGCGAAAATTTTCGAGCACACTCATGGTTATCTGATGTTTCATCTGGAGTTCTTTGTGGATTAGGTTTAGACGGATACTATTGGGCTTTACAAACAGCTATAAATAGACTTAAAAATAAAAGAAAACAAAATTAGTCTCTAAAAATTATAACTATTACTACTAAATAATTTTTATAAATTACTATTGATACAAAACATCAACATCATTAAATTAGAAAATTTAATTGAAATAGCTACTCATAATAATATAAGGTATTATTTAAAATTATTTAAAACTATTCTATAAAATACCTTTTAATAAAAATATTTTAATCTAAAATATCAACTTTTATATATTAAATATTTTCGAAAATGTACAAAAATATGAAAATAAATAAAAAAACAATATTATTTGTTGCATTATTTAAAAAAATTACTATCACATAATAGTACTAAAAATAAATAGCATTTCATATATCTATATAATATCTAATTTTTGTTTGTATCGTCATTCACATTTAAACAGTTTAACAGATCTAAAATATCTTTTGGCAAAGTACTATTCCATTCCATCCATAATCCTGTTATTGGATGCTTTAAACGTAATTTGCTTGCATGTAATGCTTGCCTAGGAAAATTTTTAACTACTTTTAAGACATCTGAAGTAATTTTTTTATGAAATTTATATTTATTTCCATACATATTGTCTCCTACTAAGGGATGATTTATACTGAGCATGTGTACCCTAATTTGATGTGTACGTCCTGTTTCTAATTTAACCGCTAAATGAGTATAATGAAAAAAACGCTTTATAATTCTATAATGTGTGATAGCTGACTTTCCTGATATACTAGTAGTCATAACTACTCGTTTTATTGGATGTCGTTTAATACATCGATCGATAGTTCCACCTGAAATTATACGACCATGTACTATAGCTTCATATTTCCGAATAATGTTTTTAGATTTCATTAATTTAATTAAATTATTATAAGATATAACATTTTTTGCAATAACCATTAATCCAGTAGTATTTTTATCCAATCTATGTACAATCCCAGAGCGAGGAACGCTCAAAAATTTCTCATCCTTGTATAACAATGCATTTAATAAAGTTCCATCCTTATTTCCTGCCCCAGGATGAACAACTAAATTAGATTGCTTATTAATAACTAAAATATCATTATCTTCGTAAACAACATTTAAATGAATATTTTGTGCATTATAAAACTGGTCATTACTTTTAATAACATTAATAGTAATCAAATCACCGCATGACACTTTGATACTAGGTTTGTTAAATGTTCTTCCATTAACATTGACTTGATGATTTAAAATCCAATTTTTTAAACAAGTTCGAGAATAATTATAAAATAATCGTGATAATACAATATCTAATCTTGTTTTTAACGAAAATATGTTAGGAACAACAAAAATAATATTTTTGGTATTTGTCATATAACAATCCCTGAAAACTATAATTACATATAAAATATGATCAAAATTATATTTTAATTACACTGATATTTAAAACTATTACATCAATAAAATTAATATCATCATTTTAAATTTTTATTATCATATAATAACAAACTATTTTATTCTTATATAATATTAATAATTATTAATTTTATATCCTTAATATGAAGACATCGATGTTTATTTAATAAAATTCATACATATATTAATGTTTATACTAATAATTAAATTAAATAATTAATCAAAAATTTGTATAAAATAAACTTACATTATTCTAAAATATTTTAATATTAACATATTTTAATTAAGTGTATATTTTAATAACTTTCAAAATATTTAATTTATAATTTAAAAAATGCAAAATATAACAAATGAAATAAGAAAAATGTTTCTCCAATTTTTCAAAGAAAAAAATCATATTATTCTCCCAGGTAGCTCACTAATCTCTTCAGATGATTCTTCATTACTATTTACTAATGCTGGAATGAATCAATTTAAAGATTTATTTATAAAAGAAAACCATAATTTTAAATATTCTCGAGTTGCTACAACCCAAAATTGTTTGCGAACAGGAGGAAAACATAATGATTTTGAAAATGTAGGATATACATCTAAACATCATACATTGTTTGAAATGTTAGGAAATTTTAGTTTTGGAGATTATTTTAAATTAGAAGCTATTACATATGCTTGGGAACTTCTTACATCAAAAACATGGCTAAATTTATCTAAAGAAAAATTATGGATTACTGTTTACAAATATGATTCAGAATCATATAACATATGGAGAAATATCATCAACGTAAAAGAAGAAAAAATTATCAAAATAGGTGATAAAAAAAATCATAAATATACTTCAGATAATTTCTGGCAAATGGGAGATACAGGACCATGTGGGCCATCTACAGAAATTTTTTACGATAAAGGAGATCATTTGTTTGGACAACCTCCTGGAATCCATACAAATAATGGAGAACGATTTGTTGAAATTTGGAATATTGTATTTATGCAATTTAATAAGGTAAATAATAATAAAATAGTAAAACTATCTAGACCTTCAGTAGATACAGGTATGGGATTAGAACGTATTTCGGCAATTATGCAAAAAGTAGTTTCTAACTATGAGATTGATTTATTTCAACCATTAATAAATTTAATTATTAAAATGAGTACTGTTCACAACTTAAATTATAAACATATATATGTTATTGCAGATCATATTCGATCTAGTTCTTTTATCATATCTGAAAATGTTTTTCCTTCTAATGAAAAACATGGTTATGTTCTAAGAAGAATCATTAGACGAGCTATTCGGCACGGACATCATATTGGGATAAAAGGATTGTTTCTACATAAACTAATTCCTACTTTAATACATTCTATAGGAACACATGCATACATTTTGAAAAAAAAACAAAAACAAATCGAAGATGTATTAAAATTGGAAGAAAGTAAATTTATTAATACTTTAGAAAAAGGATTAAAACTACTTGAAACAGAAATAAAAAATATTAAAAATAACATTCTTAACGGAAAATTGGCATTTGAATTGTATGATACATTTGGATTTCCTATAGACCTAACTATAGATATTTGCCGTGAAAAAAACATCGTTTTAGATATTAAAGAATTTGAAGACTGCATGAAACATCAACAAAAAGCAACAAAATACACACAATTTTATAAAAAAAATAATCCAAATACTAACATATCTATAAACAATAATATATCATCTAAATTTATAGGTTATAACACTATAAAAACACAATCACACATTATCGATATAATCTATAATAATGCTCATAGTACAATTATTTCAAAAAATGAATTAGGAATAATAATATTAAAAGACACTCCTTTTTATGCAGAACAAGGAGGCCAAATAGGTGATACTGGAGTTATTTATAACGCTAATGGAAAATTTTTAGTACATGATACTAAAAAATACGGACACCTAATCGGACATATAGGACAGGTAGAATCAGGTTATCTTAATATTAATAATATAGTTAATGCTGAAATTAACTATAATAGAAGATTGCTTATTCAATCTAATCATTCTGCTACTCATTTATTACATTCATCACTGCGAAAAATACTAGGAAATCATGTTTTTCAAAAAGGTTCTTATATTACAGAACGTTTCTTACGATTTGATTTTTCTCATTATAATCATATAAATTTAAAAGATATACAGAACATTGAAAATATGGTTAATATGAAAATTAATCACAATATTTTAATTAAAACAAAAATTATGACTTTGAAAGAAGCAGAAAAAGAAAATGCCATATCTTTATTTCAAAATAAATATACCGAAACAGTTCGTGTTCTTTCAATTAATAATTTTTCAATTGAATTATGTGGAGGTACTCATACTAAAAGAACGGGAGATATTGGACTTTTTAAAATTATTACTGAAAAAAGTATATCATCTGGAACAAGAAGAATAGAAGCTGTGACTGGACAAATAGCTTTGTCTATTATTCATGAAAGAGAAAAAGAACTACAAGATATTGCTATTATGTTAAAAGCAAAAAATAAAAATATTAAAAATAGTATTCAAGTTCTTTTATTAAATAATAAAAAGTTAGAACGAAAAATAAACGAAATAAATGAAAAAGAAACATGTAATATAGTTAATATGTTAAGTAAAAATTATATATTTATTAAAAATGTAAAAATTGTTATAAATATATTTAAAAAACAAGATTCTAAAACACTAAAAAACATAATAGATAGACTTAAAAATAAATTGAAATCAGCCATTATTATATTCGCAAACGTCTTTGATAATCACGCAGTAATTATTATAGGAGTTACAGATAATATATCTAATATAATTTCTGCTAATAAATTACTAAAAATACTTTTAAAGAAATTACATGGAAAAGGTGGAGGAAAGACGTCTATAGCTGAAGGTGGAACAAAAAACTTAGATTTTCTAGAAAAAGAATTAATTAATATAAAACATTGGATTAATTCTAATTTATAAGAAATCTAATATTAATAAACGCTTTAAGATATATATAAAATAGTAAATTAACAACTAAAAACATGATATTTTAAAAGTTATATTTAGCCTAGTATTAGGAATAATACTAACAATTTGGATAAAGATTACACTCTTTTAAAAGTTTAAGGAAAATAAATGCTTATTCTAACTCGTCGAGTAGGAGAAACACTCATAATTGGTGATGAGATATCTGTAACAGTATTAGGTGTAAAAGGAAATCAGGTACGCATTGGTGTAAATGCTCCTAAAACGATTTCAGTACATCGTGAAGAAATATATCAGAGAATTCAAGCTGAAAAAAACCAAAAATCTAAGTGCTAAATATATCAGCATCTTGCTATTCTTTACTAAAGCAAGGTGCTGTAATTATTAATTTATTTCATACTTTATGTTTTAAAATTTAAAATATCACTTAAATATCATTATTTATAATACATAAAATATTTTTAAATTACTATACAATATAAAATCAATATGATAATCTAATCCAAGTTATAATTTAAATTATAAATACTATTTTATAAAATATTTATAGAGTATAAAACGTGTTAGGTGAGATGGCCGAGAGGTTTAAGGCACTCCCCTGCTAAGGGAGTATGTGATTTGTCGCATCGAGAGTTCGAATCTCTCTCTCACCGAAGTAAATGATATTAGCATCCGTAGCTCAGTTGGATAGAGCACTCGGCTACGAACCGAGAGGTTGGAGGTTCAAATCCTTCCGGATGCACAAATTATAACATTTTAGCCTTTCTAGTAAAATCCAACTCGCGTAAATCTTATACTTTGTTAACTAAATTTGCTTACAAAATTATTACTATAAAATATTATAATTTATTTTTAATATCACTTACATTTATTATAAGGAGATCATTTGATTCCGAAAATATCACATAAAATCCACTGGTTAAAATCTAATTCTAATATTTCAAAAAATATATTAAGAGGAATTGAACGAGAAACTTTACGTGTAAATATCAATGGAGAGATTTCTAAACACGATCATCCTTATTCTATGGGTTCAGCTTTAACTCATAAATGGATTACAACTGATTTTTCTGAATCACTATTAGAATTTATTACTCCTCCTACCAATGATTTAAATTACTTACTTAAAATTTTACGAGATATTCATAGATTTTCTAGCAAAAATATAAAGACAGAATATCTATGGCCTTTTAGCATTCCACCAAAAATTAATTCAAATAGTTCTATAACCTTAGCAAAATATGGAACATCTCATATTGGAAAAATGAAAACACTCTATAGGAAAGGACTAAAAAATAGATACGGCACATTAATGAATATTATTTCTGGAGTGCACTATAATTTTTCACTACCAATTACATTTTGGAAAGAATGGAAAAAAAATAATAAAATTATTAAAAAAAATTTTATTTCTAATGGATATTTATGTTTAATTAGAAATTTCTATCGATTTGGATGGATAATTCCTTATTTATTTGGAGCTTCTCCTGCGATCGATTCATCTTTTATAAAAAATAAAAATATTAATTTAAAATTTTACCGTAAAAATAAAACATTATATTTACCATGGTCTACTTCTTTAAGATTAAGTAGTTTAGGACATACTAATGAGTCAATAAAAAATTTAAATCTAACATTTAACTCTTTAAATAGTTATTTATCATCACTTCAATATGGTATACACACATCATCTAAAAGGTTCGAAAAATTAGGGCTAGTAGATTGTTATGGAAATTTAAAACAGGTTAATACTAACATTTTACAAATAGAAAACGAATTATATACCTATATTCGACCTAAAATACAGCTAACATCTAATGATACTATGATAAATGCTTTAAAAAATAAAGGAATTCAATATATAGAAATACGATCATTAGATATTAATCCTTTTTCATGTATAGGAATCGAAAAAAATCAAATATTATTGTTAGATTTATTTTTAATTTGGTGTGTTATTGCTGATTCTCCTAAAGTAACTAATAAAGACCTTCAATATTATTCTAACAATTGGGAAAGAATTAGTCTTGAAGGAAGAAAACCAAAACAAACAGTATATATTAATACATACAATCAAAAAAGAACGGTAGAATCAGTAGGAAAATATTTAATAGAAAATTTTTTTCATATAGCAGAAATTTTAGATTATCATTTAAAAAATGATAATTACAAAAAAATTTGTCAATTAATGTTTACGTATTTTAATTGCACAGATTTAACTTATTCCAAACGAATTTTAGATAAATATATAAGCGAAGACATTAATCAAGTTGGAATGAAATTAGCTATAAAAAATAAGATAAAATTAAAACAAGAATTACTAGAAGAACTTAACGAAAATGATTTTATCAATGAAGTATATCGTTCTCATCTTATGCAAAAAAAAATAGAAGATGAAGATAAATTTAACTCATTACATTTTCCTTATTATAATTAAAACAATATATAACTAATATCAATTAACATTAAATTATATAATCATTGCTAATTTCTAATAAAGACATTAATTTTACTCTTTGAAACTTACAAAATACACGAATTAATGATGTTTAAAATATTAAATATAGGAAAATTATTACAATTTAAGTTATATTTATTATTTAATATTTAAACATATTTTGATAAAATATTATTTTTAAAACTATTAAAATAAAATGTTAATTAAAGCGTTTTTTATATTATTATCATCATTAACGTTATTACATTCAGAAAAAAATGAAACGTATAAACATAATTATAGAAATTTTTATCAAACTAAATTGTTAGCACAAAAAATTAATATTGATGCACCAAGTACTTTTTATTGCGGATGTAAAATATCATGGACTAAAAAGAAAGGTATTCCACAATTGCAATCTTGTGGTTATAAGATTCGAAAAAATACAAATAGAGCTCATCGAATAGAGTGGGAACATGTCGTTCCAGCATGGCAGTTTGGACATCTAAAACAATGTTGGAAAAAAGGAGGAAGAAAAAACTGTACTCATGATATGAACTATAAAAAAATAGAAACAGACCTTCATAATCTGCAACCTGTTATAGGAGAAGTAAATGCAGATAGAAGTAATTTTATGTATGGACAATTAGATAATAACAGTAAAAATCAATATGGACGCTGTTCAATGAAAATTGATTTTCATCGAAAAGTAGCAGAACCACCTGATATATCAAAAGGAATTATTGCAAGAACTTATTTTTATATGAATGAAACTTATAAATTAAACATTTCTCAAGAGCAAATAAAATTATTTAATATTTGGAATAAAAAATATCCAGTTAGTGTTTGGGAATGTAAGAGAGATAAATTAATTTTTAATATTCAAGGAAATCATAATCCTTATGTACATTCTTACTGTATTAAACAACGTTAAAAATATAATTACTCTTAATATTTAAAAGATATCATTATTAAAATATATAGAATGAATTATTTTAATAATCTAGCTAAATAATAGTAAAATATACCTTTTAAAATAAGTAAAACTAAGAATCCAATATTACTTATTTTATGTATTTTTAAAAAATATTTACATTCCATCTCCACAACTTATTAGGAGTTAAAATAACAGGTAATGGAGACTCCCAAGGACCAGGAGTTATTTCATTTGTTAATTGAAAACTATAAGCCAATCCAATTGGAAAAAACCCTTTATTTTTCCAATTATTTAAAATTCTATCATAAAATCCTCCACCCATTCCCAATCGATATCCAAATCTGTCAAATGCTACTAATGGAACAAAAATTATATCCATATCTTTATAAGATAAAACAACTTCTTTATTGATAACTGGCTCAAATATATTAAAATTATTCAATTTTAAACGAGTATTAGGATAATATTGAGCAAACAATAATGGAATATTAAAATCTTGACAAACGATAGGTAAAAAAACATTATATTTTTTTTTCCACAATTTCAAAATAAGTTCATTAGTACTAATTTCTCCATCAAAAGAAAAGAAAACTGCTATATTTTTAGATAAAGAAAAAATTTCATAGTAAAAAGCCATAATAGAAATATTAATGGATGCAATTTTTTGTTCGCTCAACGACAATTTCTTTCTTAGTTCTCTAAAATATGTCCTTTGAGCATTTCTTTTTATAAAAAACATAAAGTCATCTTATGTAAAACTAATAAAATATGTATTTATTTAATAAAGTATAAAACTTTCACTTTTTTTTAATTGTCTTTATTTTTTTTAATTTTGAAATAATCGCTTCTAATTTTAAAATGATTTTATTGATCTTTGCTTTTTCGTTTTCTAATTCATAAGATATATTTAATGCTGTTACAAATATCAATTGTTCTGTATTAGAAACTTTAGTTTTAACTTTTAAATCTTGTAGTCTTTGATTCAGATAACGAGCCGCAGTTTGTAAATCTTCACTACACTCATTGGGACAACTAACTTTTAATGATTTTCCAAAAATTTTTATATCTATATATTGTACAGACATTTTATTTATATAACCTAACTTTAAAATAATTAAATTTTGTAATAATATTTATTATATACCAGCAAAATAAAAATTATTATTTTAAATAATACAACTTACTATATGAATTACTTAAAATTTTGAAAAATCAAGTATATTATAAGATATCAATAAATTTAATAACTAAAAGACATAAAATAATTTTAAAATAAAATTATATATTACATACAATACTTAAATATTTTAATGTTTACTTATACGATCTTATTATATACTAACTTTCTTCATAACTACTACACCTGATTGTTTTCCAATCAAAGCAATATCTGCCGTTCGAGTTGCAAATAAACCTACACTAACTACTCCAGGAAAAGAATTAATTTTTTTTTCTATTTTTATTGGATCTAATATTTTAAAATCATAAACATCAATAATTAGATTTCCATTATCCGTAATAACATTTTTTCTAACTTTTGGTTTACCTCCTAATTTTTTCAATTTATTACATATATAAGACATAGCCATTGGTATTATTTCAATAGGTAATGGAAACGCTCCTAAAACTTTTACCAACTTTGATTCATCAGCGATGCAAACAAATTTTTCTGCTACAGAAGCAATAATTTTTTCTTTAGTTAACGCAGCACCTCCTCCTTTAATCATTTGAAACTGGAAATTAATTTCGTCTGCACTATCAATATATAATGTTAACGATTGTACATCATTTAAATTATATACAGGAATACCATATTTTTTTAAAAATAATGTAGAAGAATTAGAACTCGAAACAGCTCCATTAACTAAATTTTTAGTAGAACTTAATGCTTTAATTAAATATGATACAGTAGAACCTGTACCAATCCCAATTATTGTACCAGGACGAATATAGTCTAAAGCAGCTATTGCAACAGACTTTTTTAATTCATTTGAATTCATAAGATAAAACCTATACTAAATTTTATTATTTATAACAGTTTTATTTATTTTAAATTCTTATAACTATATATTTTATTTCTAAAAAACATATGATTTAATAGATAGGAAAACGCATTTTAGGTTTGATTAACGAAGAGTAATACCAAAAAAATTCAAATTTTTAATTTATTTTTCTGGGGTACCTGGATTTGAACCAGGGATGCCGGTATCAAAAACCGGTGCCTTACCTCTTGGCTATACCCCAAATATAAACTTACTATTTTTAAAATGCGGAAGGCGAGACTCGAACTCGCAAACCTAATGGTGCCAGAACCTAAATCTGGTGCGTCTACCAATTTCGCCACTTCCGCATTTTTAAAATTTTATTTAAATAACAATATAGCTACGACAGGAATTGAACCTGTGACCTCAGCGTTATGAGTGCTGTGCTCTATCCAACTGAGCTACGTAGCCAAAATATAAAATTATTTATGATTTAAATTATGCTGTGTTATACTAATAAAGTCAACACTGATTTATAATAAATTATAATTATAAAATTTACTCATAAAATCGTTAACATGAATTATATTACAATTATCTATTTATATAAATAATTTTATTTTCTTATATTTTTAAAAATATTTTTATTATTTTGAATTAATATCATGGACATAACATGAATAATAAAAACAAAAAAATGCGTAACTTCATCCAAAAAATAATTTTTCATGATTTGATGAGCAAAAAAATAAACAATGTTAAAACGCGATTTCCTCCTGAACCAAATGGTTATTTACATATAGGACATGCAAAATCTATATTCCTAAATTTTTATTTAGCTAAACAATTCCAAGGAACATTTAATCTTCGTTTTGATGATACTAATCCTAAAAAAGAAAATATTCATTATATTAAAAGTATTATTAAAGATATAAAATGGTTGAAATGCAGATGGGATAATGATGTCTTATATGCATCTTCATATTTTAAAATTATTTATAAATATGCTAAAGAACTGATTACGAAAAAATTAGCTTACGTTGATAGATTAACTAAAGAAGAAATACGAATATATAGAGGAACTTTAACTACTCCTGGAATCGATAGTCCATATCGAACACAAACAGTTGAAGAGAACTTATTATTATTTAAAAAGATGAAAAATGGATTTTTTTCTGAAGGAGATGCATGCCTAAGAGCTAAAATTGATATGAAATCTCCTCTCATTGTAATGAGAGATCCTGTATTATATCGGATTCTATTTATTAAACATCATCAAACTAAAAAAAAATGGTGTATATATCCTACATATGACTTTGCTCACTGCATTTCTGATTCTCTAGAAAAAATTACACATTCTATCTGTACATTAGAATTTCAAGATAATCGGAAATTATATGAATGGATCTTAAGTAAGATCAGTGTTACTCATCATTCTCACCAATATGAATTTTCTAGACTAAAATTAGAATATTCCATATTGTCAAAAAGAAAACTGCAACTATTAATATCTAACAATATTGTCAATGGATGGGATGATCCTAGAATGCCAACAATTTCTGGATTAAGAAAACGAGGATATACACCTTCCTCTATAAAAAATTTTTGCGAAAAAATTGGAGTTACAAAACAAGAAAATATAATAGAATTATCTTTATTAGAATCTTGTATTCGAAATGATTTAAATTTAAATTCTCATAGATACATGGCAGTAATTAATCCAATACAAATATATATCTGTAATTTATCTGATGATTATGAAGAAATATTAACCGTTCCTAATCACCCTAATATTAGTGAAATGGGGACACATAAATCAATTTTTAGCAATAATATATATATAGATCGTTTCGACTTTTATGAAAATAATGCTATATTAAGTAAAAAGTTGACAATTGGAAAAGAAATCAGATTACGACATGCTTATACTATTAATGCAAAAAAAGTTATAAAAGATGATAATAATAATATAACTAGAATTATTTGTACATATGATAAAACTACGTTAGGAAAAAATCCTATTAACAAAAAAGTATCTGGAGTAATTCATTGGATTTCTAAAAAAAATGCACTACCTGCAACATTTAATTTATATGAAAAATTATTTTTACTAAAAGATCCTGAATCAGAATTAAATTTTTTAAAATATATTAATAAGAATTCATTAACTATTAAAAAAGGTTTTATAGAATCTGGAATATTAAATAATATTTCCAAAAATCACTTTCAATTTGAAAGGGAGGGATATTTTTGTATTGATAAAAACTATCATACTACAAATGAATTAACATTTAATAGAATAGTAACATTAAAAGATAATGTAAAAATTAATATTGACGACCAAAAAAAATTATTTAAAAAATCTTAAATTTATAAAATACTATATTATTTTAATAAAAAGACTTTTTAATATACCATAAACTATTTTATTCCATATCAATAATTGAAAATCTAGTATTAAATCATATATTTAGATATTTTAATTAATTTTATTTTATTCATGAAAAATAAATATTACGTAATTTATTAAATATTTTAAACACATTATAAGGTATGGTAACTCATAAAACAACTAATATTACAAATAATACAATAACTAGTAAAATTTATTTTAAATAAAATTACTATATAATCCAACCAAAAAATAAAGTTTATAACATAAATTTTAAAAAACTATATTATTATTTTTAATGATCTTGTTTAATATTTCATTTAAAATTTGGCTAAACATGACAACACATTATGTTTTTATAACCGGGGGTGTAGTATCATCTCTCGGAAAAGGCATTACAACAGCGTCTTTAGCTGCTATTCTGGAAGCAAGAAATCTTAATGTAACCATTATAAAATTAGATCCATATATTAATGTAGATCCAGGTACTATTAGTCCAATCCAGCATGGAGAAGTCTTCGTTACTGAAGATGGAGCAGAAACAGACTTAGATTTAGGACATTATGAACGATTCATTCGAAATAAAATGACTCGTTATAATAACTTTACTACTGGTAGTATTTACTCCGAAGTACTACAAAGAGAAAGAAATGGAGATTACCTTGGTTCTACCATTCAAGTTATTCCTCATATTACTAATGCTATTAAAAATAGAATTTTTTCATGTTCTAAGAACAAAGATATCATTTTTGTAGAAGTTGGAGGCACTGTAGGCGATATAGAATCATTACCGTTTTTAGAAGCAATTCGCCAAATGGCTGTAGATGTAGGGAAAAAAAATGTTATGTACATTCATTTAACTTTAATTCCTTATATATCTGTCACAGAAGAAATTAAAACAAAACCGACGCAACATTCGGTAAAAGAATTGTTATCGATTGGAATACAACCAGATATATTAATCTGTCGATCAGAAAAAACGATCTCAATTACTGAGCGAAAAAAAATTTCCTTGTTTTGCAATGTTTCAGAAAAGTCAGTTATTTCATTAAAAGATGTTAAATCTATTTACACTATTCCTAAATTATTAAACATACAAAAAGTGGACAATTTAATTTGTAATCATTTTAGATTATACGCACCTAAAGCTGATTTATCAGAATGGGAGCAAGTCATACATAATGAATGTAATTCTAAACAAACAGTAACTATTGGAATTATTGGAAAATACATTGAGTTGCCAGATGCTTATAAGTCAGTTATAGAAGCATTAAAGCATGGTGGATTACAAAATAAAACAATAATTGATATAAAATTAATTAATTCTAAAAATATTAATAAATCAAATGTTAATTTATTAAAACTTCTTCACGGAATTTTAATTCCTGGTGGATTTGGAAAAGCAGGAATAAATGGGAAAATAATCTCTGTAAAATATGCCAGAGAAAAAAATGTTCCATTTTTTGGAATTTGTTTGGGAATGCAAGTTGCATTAATAGAATTTGCTAGAAACGTTGTAGGTTTAAAAGAAGCTAACTCAACAGAGTTTTCACCACAATGCAAATATCCTGTTATTTCATTAATACAAGAACAAAAAAAAATATTAATCCATAATAAAATCAAAAAAAATACGAAACATTTAATAGGAAGAATGAGACTAGGAAGCCAAACATGCTATTTAAAAAATAATAGTTTATCTAAAAAGTTATACGGAACTGATACTATATCAGAACGACATAGACATCGATATGAAGTAAACAATAATTTCTTAAAAAAAATAGAAGAACATGGATTACGCGTTACAGGGCTATCTGAAAATAACAAATTAGTAGAAATTCTAGAATTATCTAATCATATATGGTTTCTTGCTTGTCAATTTCATCCAGAATTTACATCAACACCTAGAGATGGACATCCATTATTTTCTAGTTTTGTCAAAGCTGCTTTGAAATACAAACAAAAATATAAAATTAATCATTAAATTTAAATTATACCTAACATAAAAAATATATTAACATAATAGGAAAATCAATTTATGTCTAAAATCAAAAAAATAATCGCTAGAGAAATAATAGATTCCAGAGGATTCCCTACTATTGAATCTGAAGTTCATTTAAAAGGAGGATGTATAGGATTAGCATCTTCTCCTTCTGGTTCTTCAATAGGATCTAAAGAAGCATTAGAATTACGTGATAATGATAAATCACGATTTTTTGGAAAAGGAGTAACTCAATCTGTTAAATTAATTAACAATATTATATCTAAAAAATTAAAAAATCAAGATGCTACTGATCAAAAAACTATTGACGATATTATGTGTCAATTAGATGGAACAGATAATAAATCTAAATTAGGATCAAATACCATTTTATCTATTTCACTAGCAACAGCACGAGCAGCATCAGCATATAAAGGTATACCTTTATATCAACATATTGCTGAATTAAACGAAACTCCAAAAAAATTTTCTATACCTATTCCTATGATAAACGTCATAAACGGGGGAAAACACGCAAATAATAATATTGATATACAAGAATTTATGATACAACCAATTAGTGCTCATACTATTAAAGATGGTATTAGAATGGGATCAGAAATATTCCATATGTTAGGAGAAATTTTAAAAAAACAAAAATTAAGTACAGCTGTTGGAGATGAAGGTGGATATGCTCCAAATTTAGAATCAAATGAATTAGCGCTAGAAATTATTAAAGAAGCTACTGAAAAATCTGGATACATATTAGGAAAAGATATTACTTTCGCTTTAGATTGTGCTGCTTCTGAATTATACGATGAAAATACAAAACAATACAAATTAATTGGAGAAAAAAAAGATTTTACATCAAAAGAATTTACTCATTATTTAGAACAACTAATCAAAAAATATCCCATAGATTCTATAGAAGATGGTCAAGACGAATCAGATTGGAATGGATTTTTATATCAAACACAAATATTAGGAAAAAAAATCCAATTAGTAGGAGATGACTTATTTGCAACTAATGAAAAATTATTAAAAAAAGGAATTAAAAAAGGAATAGCTAATGCTATTTTAATTAAATTAAATCAAATTGGAACATTAAGCGAAACACTGAAAACCATAAAAATAGCAAAGGAAGCAAATTATACTACAATTATTTCTCATAGATCAGGAGAGACAGAAGATACTTTTATATCTGATTTATCTGTAGGAACAACTTCTGATAAAATTAAAACTGGTTCTATGAGTAGATCCGAACGCACTTCTAAATATAATCAATTGATAAGAATTGAGGAAAATCTAAAAAAATACAACTTTATTTAAGTTGCAAACTAAAAGTGATTTTTAAATTTTTAGTTACTTAAAATATAAAATAGCAGGAGAGTAGTTTTAATTGAAACAAATTACTTCTGCTATTCGCTAATTTATTGCCTATATATATCGAAAATAAAACATTATTTTAAATTCATTTTCCTAAACTTTATATTATAATTTATTGAAATTACTTAACATAACAATAGATTCACATGCTATACCTTCTTTTCTTCCAACAAAACCTAACTTCTCAGTAGTAGTAAATTTAACACTTACATTGTCAATAGAAGTAACTAAATCCATAGCAACATTTTTTCTCATCTCATTTCTATATACTAACATTTTTGGAAGTTCTGCAATAACTGTTGTATCAATATTGGATAAAATACATCCTAATTTCAAAATTTTCTTCCATATTTTTCTTAATAAAATTCGACTACTAATATTTCTATATTTTATATCAGTATTAGAAAAAAATGAACCAATATCTCCCAATGCAGTAGCGCCCATTAACGCATCAATAATAGTATGCATAACAATATCACCATCAGAATGTGCAATTAAACCACATTCATAAGGAATTACTACTCCTCCAATAATTAATGGCTTAGTACTACCAAATGCATGCACATCAAAACCATGTCCTATTCTCATATGTTTATTTTCTTACAAAATTTATTTTTTAAATAAAAATTAACAAAAGAAATATCTTCTGGATAAGTGATCTTAATATTATTGTTACTTCCTTTTATCAATTTTGGATAATACCCACAATATTCCATAACTGATGCTTCATCAGTTATATTTATTCCTTCTTTTATTGCTTTTTTTAAGCAAACTAGCAACAACTTTATAGGAAAACATTGAGGAGTCAATGCATTCCATAAATTATTACGATTAACAGTACAAAAAACATTAGAATTATCTATACTATATTTAATAGTATTACTTATTGGTGTAGCTAATATTCCTCCTATTTTACTGGTATATACTAAAGATATAATTTTATTTAAATCATTAAAGTTTAAACATGGTCTTACAGCATCATGAATTACAACCCAATCTGCATTTTTGACTATTAATAAACCGGATAGTACAGAGCAAAAACGAAATTTACCTCCAATTACAGAAAATACTCGAGGATGAGATGAAATAGATAATTTTTTAAAAAAAGCATCTCGCTTATTTAAAACGACTATTACTTTTTTTATATTAGAATGCGCTAATAATAATTTTATACTATGTTCTAAAATAGTATACCCTCTTACCTTTATATATTGTTTGGGTATTTTTAAAAGCATTCTACTTCCAATTCCAGCTGCAGGAACAATAGCAACAATATTAGTACGCAAATAATTAATAGTACTCATAAAATAATTTGTAAACTTTTAATATATTATTTAATATGACTAATATTATGGATTAATGACAATTCTATAAAAACTTTCTCCTTTTTTAATCATTCCTAAATTACTTCTTGCATATTCTTCTATTAATTCATTACTAACATCCCAATTTTTTATTTCTGACAATAACTTTGTATTTTGTTCTGTAAGATAAAAAATGTTTAATTTTTTTTGAGAAATATTTCTATATAATTGCACATATTCATATAAACCATTTTTTCCTATAAAGAAACTTATTTGCAAAAAAAATAATAATATGAATAAACCTATTTTTATAACTGTCATATACGCTCTAAAATTATTATCAATTATGAAATTAATAATATTTCTTATAAAATTTAATTTTGAACTTTAAATATAAACGAAATTAATTTTTAAAATATACGATATGTTTTATACTAATCTAATTTATATATTTATACATATCTAATAAATTTAAATAATTACAATTATATAATAATAATATATAAATTTATTCTAAATAACTCTCCAAATACTTTATTTGTATTTTATAACATAAATATTAATTTAATAATATTTACAAATATAACTAATACTAATAACTTAAGATTTATTATTTATCTAATTAAATACTTATTACAAAGCATACTGTACTATAAATAAATAACATTATTTATATTAATTTATATTAAAATACCTTTTTTATTTATAAGATATTTAACATCAACAATTTAAAATCTAAAATTCACTATTTAAATGATAAAAATTTTACCCTTACAAATATTTTATTATTCTATGAATAAAACTTTTAAATATTTTAAAACAAAGCTTAAACCTATATTTTGTATATTACATTGGTTATTTAATACAAATATAAAATTAGTTTTAATAATTGCTAAAAATAAATATAATATTTTTGTTTATTATTAAAAGATAGAATTTCTATTTGTAAAATATGTATATATGAAATTATATTTAATGATCAAATAAATAAAAAGTAAATTAAATTTATTAAATATTAAATTATTAACTATATAATTATTAAAATTTATAAGATAAAATATTAAAATAACAATTTAATAAAATAAGTTTATTTTATATAAAATTACTGATTCTACTTGTATTAACATATAAAAAAATAACATTTCAAATTTTATTTTTTTAAATTGACAAAAAAAGAGATAATATATTTTAAAAAGTAAATAATTCTATTAATCAATATGAAACGTAAAATTTTTCCAAAAAATAAGATTTTAAATAACTTATAAATTAAACTGTTAAATTTTAAAAATAATAAAATTATTATATTTAGTATTATAATAAATCTAAATATATATTTTAAAATCTTTAAATATCTTATTTAAAATTAAAATATAATTAAATATTACTTTTCATTATCTTAATTATACCATTTAAATACAAAATACTAAATTCAATACAAGAAAATAGTTTATAAAGTAAAATACAATAACAAACTTTATAAATTTTAATGTTAGCTAAACTTTAATTACTTTTTATTTAATAATAAAATGTTACAAAACGTTTAAAAATCTTAACGACTTATTTAAAGTATTAGAAGCTAATATACAAATAAAAATATTTTTAAAATATAAGATACTATTTTAAAAGCAAAGTTTTAATATTTATACGTTAAATTTATTACTAAACTAATTTAAAAAATTTATCATATAAAATTTCTTTAATCTTTAATACTTATTTTAAAACTCTAATCATAATATCATACTTTAATGTTTCTTAAATAGAACACATTCATAATATTTTAAAAATTATTTAAGAATATGATTTTTAATAACTAATCCGATACATGTTTTATCGATTTACATATAATAATATAAAACTTTTGACGATATTTTAATACATCTAAAGTATTCAATTAAAATTTGTTTTTCTTTTAAATATAATATTTTAAATAATAAAAATATTATATTAATAATACACATATACATTAATAAGCCTTAACAAATTAAGGTAAATTATTTTGCTTTAGTATATATGAATTTAAAAAACCAAATTGTATTAACTTAATTTATTACACACGTTACAAAAGTTAAATTTATATAAAAATTAATATCTAATACACCCTATTTTAAAATACATAAAATTTTTAAAACATTTTTTAAAATTAGCAATATTTTAAAATTTATTTGATATTTCAAAAATAGAAATTAACGAGTAAAATATTTCAAACTGCCAAATATTTTAAATGTATATTTAAAGTAATATTTGAAATATCCGATAGTTTAAAGTAAACAAATAACTCTAATAAATTGTTTTATACTTGTTTAATAAAATTTATATATATTACCTACTATTCTAATATAATTATTTTGGCAATTTTTTATTAATTAATGTTGTAGCTCATACTTCTTAATATCTATTATAAAATGTTACTATATACTTTCCTAAATTAACTATTTTCAAATAAAGATATAGAAACTCTACAAATTTTCTACTATTTAAATTTTAAATTTATTCAAATAACCTTTCTTAATATAAGAAATATTTACAAAAATAAAATATATTTTACATTATCGTGAAATAATCCATAAAATTACTAACTCTAAAACACTACATATTTTATAATAATATTGTTTTATAAACCAACGTATTTTTAATCACTAAAACTAAATTAAAATAACCTTCTATCTATAAAATTTGCTTAATTAAAATATTTTTCAATGATAAAATACAATTCCTATATATAAAAAAAATAAAAATATTTAATTTCTTAAAATAATTTCATGGCTACATTTGTACTATATAATTAAAATATAGTTTTAAGTATCATATATTTAAATCACATACTTTAATTCATGAAAAGTATATTATAAACAATAAAATATAGATAATATATCAAAGAAAATCGTATTAAAAGTACATTAAAATTATAAAATATTTGCTTAAAAATAATAATAAATATTAATTATAAAAGTTATCATCGTTGTCTTATTTTTAATAAAGACATATAAATAATACAAAAATCTGAAACACATCTTAAAACATGCTAATAAACTAAGTGAACGTACTCATGACTAACAATCAGAAAGATATTAATTATTTATTAATAGATGGCACTTCTTATCTTTATCGATCATATTATTCTTTTCCTTTTCTCAATAATAAAATTGGAATACCATCTGGAGCTATATATGGTGTAATAAATATGCTTAATAAACTATTATTTAAATATCCTAAAACCCAAATAATTATAGTTTTCGATTCTCCATTTAAAACTTTTAGACATAAACTATTTAAATTTTATAAATCAAATAGACCAATTATGCCGATTAAACTACAAGTTCAAATTAAACCATTACATCAAATAATAAAAATGATGGGATTTCCAATTGTATTAATACCTCATTTTGAAGCTGATGATATTATAGGAACATTATCATGTGAAGCAAATAACAATAATAAATTTACTTTAATTAGTACTAATGATAAAGATTTAGCTCAATTAGTTAACACTAATATCAATATATTAGAAAATAAATCTAACAAAATTTTAGGAAAAAAAGAAATAATAAGTAAATATGGAATTACTCCAGAATTAATTCCTGATTTACTTGGATTAATGGGGGATAAATCAGATAACATTCCAGGAGTCCCAAAAATAGGAAAAAAAATAGCACTATTCTTATTAAGAGAGTTTAAATCCCTAAAAAATATATACAAAAATATTGAAAAAATACCTAAATGCTTATTTAGAGGAGCAAAAAATATAACTGAATCATTAATAAAAAACGAAAGTTTAGCATTTCTTTCAAAAAATTTAGCTACGATAAAAACTGATATACTAACAAATATATCAATAAACAAACTAAAAATGTCTAAACCGTCTATATATAGACTATCTCATTTATTTAAATATTACGAATTTCATAACTGGTCAAAATTACTAGAAAAAGGAAAATGGACGATTCATGAAAACTATCTAAAAAAATAAATTAAAATTTCACACGTTAATAAAAAAATTTAAAAATTTTTACTTTATTTTTTAAGTATTAAAATAAATCAAAAAGTATATTATATAAATATTAAAAATAATTTTTAAATACATTTAAACAATTCTATTTACTTATTATCAAAACTATTTAGAACAAACACATTAATAAAATTAATAGAAATTATATTATTTTATCTAAAAATGTTTTAAGATAAAGCAATAAAATAAAATATCATATCAATGATATATAAAATGTTTTAAAATGCGCAATGTTATTATATTATAATATTAATATAAAATTATATTAAAATTTTATATATTGAATAATATACTTAAAAGTTGAGACTATTTATCAATATAAAAATCAAGTTTAAGTTACTATTTAATAGTAAATTTTAAGAATTATTTATTTAAAATTTTATGGTAATTTTATTAAGAATACCAAAAAAATTATCATAAAATTATACATTACCAAAAATAATTTTAAAATAAAAATCTCTATATGTTAAAACTACATATTTTAACAAGGTTTAAATAATAAATTACAATAGATAATTAAACTATTTATTTTTATAATTAAAAATATACAATGTTTAAATATATTTAAATAAAAATAAAATGTATATCTTATTGTATATCAAGAATTTAATATCTCTACTAATAATATTAACTATTATAAACTAAACCATATCAAAATAATCAATTTTTCTATTATTTATAAAATTTTTAGGATTATCTAGAACAATCAAAATATAACTTCAAATTAAATTAAAACGATATTTTTATATAAAACATAAAAATAATTTTATAAATTTATAACAAATTAATATTTTAAATAGAAAATTAATAAAAATATTTTATACGATAAATATATTTTAGAAACATAAAAGATTAAACATTTATTTGACAAATAACATCAAAAAATAAATCTGGATTAGAAATAAATTAGTTCTAAAATTATGTATGATAATGTTTCTTACACATCCAATTGTCTAACTGATTTTTCAAAATACGAACTCCAATTTTCTTGAATGATGAAAATAATTCTACTTGTATGTTATGTAACATAACCAACTTATCTTGACGTATAATGTTCAATTGTTTTTTTTGTTTAAGAAAAGATATTTTATCAGCTTTACTTAGTAAAATTAATATTGGAATATTATATGACTGTGCCAAACTTACCACTAATTTATCTAAATACTTAATAGTAGAGTTTCGAATATCCATTAATAAAACTAATCCTCGTAAACATTTTTGAATTTTTAAATATTTAAATACCATATTTTTTAAATTAAACTTAACTTTTTCCGGAACTTTAGAATAGCCATAACCAGGTAAATCTACTAAACGTATTTCAGGAGAAACCTCAAAAACATTGATTAATTGTGTCCTCCCTGGAATTTTACTAACTCTAGATAACTTTTTTTGATTAGTTACAATATTAATTACTGTAGACTTTCCAGAATTAGAATACCCGATAAAGGCGACTTCAGAACCAAATTCATACTTTTCTACTTCTATGTTAGCAATACTTTTTAAGAAAGTAGTATTATAATATTTTTTTTTAAACAAAATAAAGTTCTCAATAATATATACTATAAAATTAACTATTTTAAAATAATTATTAACGAAATAAAAGAAGTGTATTATAAATTATAAAGTAATTATTTATGTTACTGCTTTAAATTTATGCTATCTAGCATAAATTATTATAAAAAATTATATATTTTAAAGCATTTTAATTTAAAATATACAATTAAATTATTACTATTTTAGCATAAACATGCTAACATAAAATTTTCATAACGTTATCTAACAATTACAAAATTAATTACTATCTATTTTATAATATTAATAAAAATGAATAAAAATTTACGTAACATAGCTATTGTTGCTCATGTTGATCACGGAAAAACTACCTTAGTTGATAAATTATTACAACAATCAGAAAATTTTAAAAATAACAAAGACAATTCCGAACGAATAATGGATTCAAACGATCTTGAAAAAGAACGAGGAATTACAATTTTAGCAAAAAATGCTGCAATTAAATGGAAAAATTATCATATAAACATAATAGATACTCCCGGACATTCTGATTTTGGAGGAGAAGTAGAACGTATATTATCTATGGTAGATTCTGTATTACTAGTAGTAGATGCATTAGATGGACCAATGCCTCAAACACGATTCGTTACTCAAAAATCGTTTAATTATGGAATAAAACCTATTGTAGTAATTAATAAAATAGATCGAAAACATGTAAGACCAGATTGGGTAATTGACCAAATTTTTGATTTATTTGTAAATCTTAATGCCACTGATGAACAACTCGATTTTCCTATTATATATACTTCTGCATTACTTGGAATATCTGGAGTAGACTATAAAAATATGGGATCTGATATGTCATCATTATACAATACAATAATAAAACATACACCTCCTCCTAAAACTGATTTTAATAGCAATACTCTACAAATGCAAATTTCACAGTTAGATTATGACAATTATTTAGGAACAATTGGGATTGGGCGTATTAAACAAGGATCTATTACACCAAATAAAAATGTAATAATAGTAAATAATCAAGGATTAAAAATCAATGGAAAAATAGGAAAAGTATTAAATTATTCTGGATTAGAAAAAATTGATACAAATCTAGCACAATCAGGAGATATAGTAGCTATAACAGGTATTGAAAAACTTAATATTTCTGACACTATTTGTGATCCTAACTACGCAAATCCACTACCAACATTAAAAGTAGATGAACCCACAGTAGAAATGATGTTTTCTGTAAATACTTCTCCTTTTTCAGGAATAGAAGGAAAATATGTTACATCTCGACAAATATTAAATAGACTAAAAAAAGAAATGGTTTACAATATTGCTTTAAAAGTAAAAGAAACAAAGAACTCTAACACTTTTTCAGTATCTGGACGCGGAGAACTACACTTATCAATACTAATTGAGAATATGAGAAGAGAAGGATTCGAATTAGAAGTATCTCGTCCACAAGTTATTATTCGACATATTAACAATATCAAACAAGAACCATTTGAAATAGTTTCATTAGATATTGAAGCTAAAAATCAAGGGTTAATAATACAATTAATCGGAGAACGAAAAGGAGAAATTACTAATATTATTACTGATAAAACTAATAGAACTAGAATTGATTGTATCCTTAGTAGTCGTGCTCTAATTGGATTTAGATCAGAATTTATAACTATTACTTCAGGGTCTGGAATATTTTATTCTTCTTTTAGCCACTATGGAAATATACAACATGAAAACATTGGATTGCGTAAAAATGGGGTATTAATTTCGAATAAAACAGGATATTCAGTTGGATTTTCTTTATTTAGCTTACAAAATCGTGGAAAATTATTTATAGGACATGGAGTAAAAATATATGAAGGGCAAATTGTCGGTATTCATAATAGAATAAACGATTTAACTGTTAATTGCTTATCAGGAAAAAAGCTAACTAATATGAGAGCATCAGGGTCTGATGAAGCAATAACATTAACTACACCTTTAAAAATTAATTTAGAATATGCTATTAGTTTTATTAATCATGATGAATTAGTAGAAATAACACCGTCATCTATTAGAATAAGAAAAAGATACCTAAGAGAAAACGATAGAAAAGTAGCGTCGAGAAAAAATAATTATTATGATAAAAGTAATTTTATTTAACATATATCAATGATATCATTCGTTTCTATAAATTTCAACTAAAATAAAAACATAACTAATTTATGTAATATGTATAATTATATCAAACTTAATACTATAATAAACATTTTATCTACTTGATATAAAAACCATATTAATTTAACAAATTTTTGATAAGAATGTTGTTCTTTCTTATTTGATACTGTTTTGATAAATGTTCTACTTGAACAATATTATTTAAATGTGATGCAGCTAATTTAAAATCATCATTAATAATTAAATAATCATATTCTATATAATGTTTCATTTCAGATACTGCTTGATTCATTCTTTTTTGTATTATAGAATCACTATCTTGAGATCTTTTACACAGTCGTCTATATAATTCATTTTTAGATGGAGGCAGAATAAAAATACTTTTAGAATCCGGAATTAAACGACGTACTTGCTGTGCTCCTTGCCAATCAATATCTAGTAAGATATCTATCCCAGTTAATAAATAATTATAAATTTCTTCTTGAGACGTACCATAATAATTATTAAAAACTCGTGCATATTCTAAAAATTTTTGTTTTTTGATCATTTTTTTAAATTTATTAGTAGAAATAAAATAATAATGTTTTCCATTACATTCCCCAGGTCTAATGCTACGAGTAGTATGAGATATTGATACTTTTATTTTAAATAATACATTAGTATTTAATATTTCTTGAATTAAACTAGATTTTCCTGTTCCACTTGGAGCAGAAATTATAAATAATATACCTTTTAGCATGATTTTTAAAATTAGAATTACTCTAAATGTATAAAAAACTTTTGAAATAAATGTAAATTTAAAAATTATTTAATTAATATTATACGGCTATATTTGCTTTAATAGAAGGATGAAATTTATATCCTAATAAACTAAAATCACGAAAACAATAATCAAATATTTTTTTAGGTTTTTTATTAATTATTAGTTTTGGAAGACGATAAGGCTTACGTAATAATTGTTCTTTTGCTTGTTTAATATGATTTTTATACAAATGTACATCACCACCTGTCCATAAAAAATTACCAATTTTCAAACGACATTGTTGTGCTACTATATGAGTTAACAAAGCATAACTAGCAATATTGAATGGAAGACCTAAAAAAACATCACAAGAACGTTGATATAATTGACAGCTTAAAACATTATCTATAACGTAAAATTGAAACAATACATGACATGGAAATAAAGCCATCTTTTCTAAATCACCAACATTCCAACTAGATACCAATATTCTTCTAGAATTAGGATTATCTTTTATTTGATTAATTACGTTTTTAATTTGATCAACTTCTTTACCATCTATAGTTTTCCATCTCCGCCATTGTTCCCCATAAATAGGCCCAAGATCACCAAACTTATCTGCCCATGAATTCCAAATAGATACTTTATTGTCATTTAAGTATTTAATATTTGTATCACCTCTAAGAAACCATAAAAGTTCATGAAGAATAGAAGAAAAATAACATCGTTTAGTAGTAACTAATGGAAAACCTATTTTTAGATTGAATTTCATATGATGACCAAAAATAGATAACGTTCCTATTCCAGTTCTATCTGATTTGTTTTTCCCTTTATTTAATATTCTATTTAACAACGACAAATAAACATTCATATTTAACCTGTTATTTTAATTTTTTAATTGGATTATATATAATAATAATTACCATAAATCCATATATTATCATAGGAATTGATAATATTTGTCCCATAGTAAGAGTGTGTTTCAATAATCCTATTTGATAATCTGGTTCACGAAAATACTCAACTATAATACGAAAAATTCCATAAAAAATTAAAAATGCACTAGATACTACACCAATAGTTTTTATTACTTTTGAAAGATAATATAAAATAATAAATAAGATTATTCCTTCTAAAAAAAATTCATATATTTGAGATGGGTGCCTAGGCAAAACACCAAATTTATTTATTAATTCCTGTAATCTTAAATCATGCTTAGATACTTCTAAGTCTAAAAATCTAGAATTAGGAAATAAAACAGAAAAAGGAAAATCTGGAGCAACACGACCCCACAATTCTCCATTAATGAAATTTCCTATTCTTCCTATTCCTAATCCAAACGGTACTAACGGGGCAATCAAATCAGAAATTAAAAAAAATTTTTTATTAAATTTTTTTGAAAAATAAAAAATTACTATAATTACTCCTAATAAACCTCCATGAAACGACATCCCGCCTTCCCAAACTTTAAATATATTTAAAAAATTATTAAAAAAAAATACTGGATTATAAAAAAGTATATATCCAATTCTTCCACCAATAAATAAACCTAAAAAACTAAAATATAAAATATCTTCTATCTCTCTTTTTTTTAATCCTATTTTTCTTATACAAATTTTCCCTTGATATAAAACAAAAAAAAATCCTAATAAATACATTACTCCATACCAACGTATAGAAATATTAAATATAGAAATAGCAACAGGATTAAAATTAGGAAACGATATATAGACACTGTTCATTAACTTTATTTTTCCTACTTTTAAATTCTTTTATTTTTCAATTACACGAAAATTTTTATATAAAATAAATTATAACTACAATTAATATATATTAATTAACAATAGTAAAAATAATTTATATTTATATAATATAATAAAAAACCAATCAATATAAATATTAAAAAATAAAATTTCATATCAAAAATAGAATTTATTATATTTTAAACTAACAAACATTAATATTATTAATTGATATATTTTAATTTATATTAAATGCAATTTATTTCTAATTCTAATAATTCTCGTATAGTTTGACGTTTTCGAATAATTCGAAAATTTCCATTTTCATATAAAATTTCTGGAATTAAAAAACGACTGTTATAATTAGAAGACATAGAAGCTCCATAAGCTCCAGTGTCATGAAAAACTAAATAATCTCCAGGCCTAACTTTAGGAAGCATCCTAGTTTCTATATCGCCTTGTCCATTTTGAGTAAATATATCTCCTGATTCACATAATGGACCACCTACTACAGTTTCTATTGTATCTTGTTCATTTATTATGCGCCCATCACCTGAAATAACAGATATATGATGATAACTTCCATACATAGCAGGTCTAACTAAATCATTAAACCCAGCATCAACTAAAACAAAAAGCTTAGAACTTGTATTCTTAACTGTTCTTATTTCAGTAACTAATACTCCTGATTCTGCAACTAAAAATCTTCCAGGTTCTATTTCTAACTTAACAGGATGATTTAAATAATTAGAAATCTTTTTTCGTGCTATATCCCATAAAACAAAATATTTATTTACATCAAAAACATTTTCATATGGTTTATAAGGAATCGTTAACCCTCCTCCTGCTGATATCATAGTTATATCATAATTTAAAGAAAATACTTGTTTTATCATTTCTTCACATACGCATTCTAAATATTCATAACTTACACCAGATCCAATATGTATATGTAATCCCATTAATTGAAAATTATACTTTTTAATAAATGGTATAGCTAATTTAATATCCCAAATACCATGCTTGCTATTCTCTCCACCAGTATTTGTTTTTTTACTATGTCCATAACCAAATCTTGGATTAATACGTAACCAGATTTTATGTCCAGGAGATACTTTTCCAATTTGTGTTAACATATCAATAGATCCTATATTTACAGGAATGTGAAATTCTTTAATTTTTTCTAAAGTACATCTATCAATTAAATCAGCTGTAAATATCATCCCTTGATCAATAGAACTATATCCAGAAATTAACCCTCTTTCAATTTCTCCTAATGATACAGCATCTATTTTTACTCCATTTTTACGAAATAAATTTAAAATATGAATATTAGAACAAGACTTTTGAGCAAATCGGATAGTATCAAATCTACGTAATTTTTGAATATTCTTTAAAATTACATTTGCATCATATATCCATAAGGGAGAATGATATTTTTCAACTAATTTTAATATACTATCTGTTTCAAATATTACTTTTTTTTTATTTAAACAACTAAACATAATTTCTTTCTCAAAAGTGACACGTTATTGTTTATACTCAGACATCTTTAATATAACATTAACGATAAATTAACATAATTCAAAATAAAAATTTTTAGAATATTAAGTAAGACTTATTGTATAAAACTTTTTAGAAAGTTAAATATATAAAACTAATTAAATTTATAACAACATATAACCAAATAAATATCGTAAATATAATAAAAGACAATAATTAAAATTTATGTTTTAAAGTTCATAGGTTTGAGAATAGGAAAAAAAATGACATCACGAATACTTTTTTGATTAGTTAAAATCATAATTAGTCTATCAATTCCTATTCCTAATCCCGAAGTTGGAGGTAAACCATATTCAAGTGCAGTGATATAATCCTCATCATAAAATGTTGAATCATTTTCAAACTTAATTTTTTCTTGTTGATTTTGATCTAGAAATCGTTTTTTTTGATCTTCTGAATCATTTAATTCCGAAAATCCATTTGCTAACTCATAACCAGAGATAAATAATTCAAATCGATCAGCAATATCAGAATTAACATTATTTCTTCTAGATAATGGAGAAATTTCTATAGGATAATTAATAATAAAAGTGGGTTGAACTAATTTCTTCTCTACAGTTTTATTAAATATCTCTGATATTAATTTACCCATTCCCCAATTTTCTTCAACTTTTATTTTTAAAATGTTTACTATATGCTGAATTTTTTCTAAATCATTTAAATCAGATAATTTAATATCTGAATTAAAGCGCAATATCGCTTGTTTCATAGTCATTTTACAAAAACTTTTTTCAAAATCTAATTCATATTCTCCATACTTAAATTTTAAATGTCCTATTACTGACTTAACTACATTTCTCAATAAATTTTCAGTAAAAACCATCATGTCTTTATAATCCGAATAAGCCATATACGCTTCCATCATAGTAAATTCTGGATTATGACGCGTTGAAATTCCT
This sequence comes from Buchnera aphidicola (Floraphis choui), assembly GCA_039830045.1. NCBI lineage: Bacteria > Pseudomonadati > Pseudomonadota > Gammaproteobacteria > Enterobacterales > Erwiniaceae > Buchnera > Buchnera aphidicola. Next base: position 448,976 of record CP140044.1, read on the forward strand.
TCATTACGAAAACTTCTATTAATTTCGAAAATCCGATCAAATCCTCCAATAATTAATCTCTTTAAATATAATTCAGGAGAAATTCGTAAATATAAATTGAGATTCAAAGAATTATGATAAGTAATAAAAGGACGTGCAATAGCACCTCCAGGAATATTTTGTATCATAGGTGTCTCCACTTCTAAAAATTTATTCTCTAACATAAATTTTCGAATACTAATAAAAATATTAGATCGTATTTTAAAAATATATTTTAAATTTTTGTTACTAATAAGATCTAAATACCTTTGTCTATATCTTATCTCTTTATTATACAATCCATGAAATTTATTTGGTAACGGTCTTAATGACTTAGTCAATAATTTTAATTCTATACAATAAATAGAAAGTTCTCCTGTTTGTGTTTTAAACAAATTCCCTTTAACACCTATAATATCACCTAAATCTAATTTTTTAATCATATCTGAATAAAAATTATTTAAAAAATTTTTTTCTGTGATATATAATTGAATTTCCCCTTCACAATCTTTTAACAAAAAAAAAGAACTTTTTCCCATGATACGTTTTTGTAAAATTCGACCTGATACACTAACAAAAATATTCATAATTTTTAACTGGCTATTACTATAACATTTATAATCATTATTAATATCTACAGAATATTTATTAGGTTTAAAATCATTAGGAAAATTAAAGCCATTCTCTTTCATAATATATAATTTTTTACGTCTATTTTGTTCTTCATTATTGAAATTGTCCAAATTAACCTCTACAATATGGTTTAATACAATTGTATATTATTATAAACCACGTTTTAAACTAGATTCAACAAACAAATCTAAATCTCCATCTAAAACAGATTGTACATCATGAACTTCTATTCCTGTTCTTAAATCCTTAACTCTAGAATCATCTAATATATATGAACGAATTTGATTTCCCCAACCTATGTCTGATTTTTTACTTTCAAGTATTTTTTTTTCATTGTTTTTTTTACTCATAGTTACCTCATATAACTTTGCTTTTAATTGCTTGAACGCTTGATCTTTATTTTTATGCTGAGAACGACTACTTTGAGATTGAGTTACTATACCCGAAGGAACATGTGTAATTCGAACAGCTGATTCAGTCTTATTTATATGTTGACCTCCAGCTCCAGATGCTCTATATACATCTATTCTTAAATCACAAAAATTTATTTTTATATTTATTGAATCATCAATATCAGGATATACGAAAATAGAAGAAAAAGATGTATGTCGTTGATTATTAGAATTAAATGGGCTTTTTCTTACTAAACGATGAATTCCTGTTTCAGTTCGAAACCACCCAAAAGAAAATGGTCCTTGTATTTTTACTGTAGCAGATTTTATTCCAACTATTTCACCATACGTTCTATCAACAATTTCTGTATTAAACTTTTTATATTCAGCCCATTTTAAATACATTCGTAATAACATATTAGCCCAATCTTGCGATTCTGTTCCTCCAGAACCAGATTGTATATCTAAATAACAATTAAAATGATCATCTTTCTTCGAAAAAATAGAGTTTAATTCTAATACACTAATAGCGTTATCTAATACGTTTAATTCACTAATGACATCACATAATAAATTTAGATTATTTTCATTAATTGATAATTTTAAAATGTCTATTACTGCATGCAAATTTGACTCTATCTCACTTATAGAACTAATAGAAGACACTAATATACTTTTTTCTCGACTTAAATTAATTATTAAACTAGGATCTTGCCATACCTTAGATAATTCTAATAAAGAATTAATTTCTAATAATCTATCTTTTTTATTGTTATAGTCAAAGCAACTCCTTTAAATTATTTATTTTATTTACATACATTTGAATTCGGCGCTTTATAACACTAATTTCACATACCATTTTACAGTCTCTCAGTAACATTTTATAAATATTTTAGTCTAAAAATAAAAAATATATACTTTAATAATAATTGTTATAAAAATTAATTAAAATATAAAATATTCATATATATAACTTTAATAAAGTAAAATATAAAAATTGACATTACTTATATTAAGTCTTAATTCAATATTAACTTAATTAAATTAATTTTTATAAGAACTAAGATATAAGTATACATTAACTTCAAACTGTAAAATATCAATTTTATTTGAAAATTAAAAAATTAATATACGGAAAAATTAAAATGCATAATAATCTATCACGTTTTTTTGAAAAAGATATTATATTGATGACTTTAAACGACTGGACATTAACAAAAATAATAGGAAGCGATAGCAAAAAATACTTGCAAAATCAAATAACTATAGATATGAATAAATTAAGCAAAAAAAAACATAAATTATGTGCTCACTGTAACGTTAATGGAAGAGTATGGAGTAATCTGCGCATATTTCAATATGAGATAAATAGTTATATGTATCTTCAAAGAAAGAGCGTATCTTATCATCAAATTAATGAACTAAAAAAATATTCTATATTTTCTAATATAAGTATATTTCATGATACTGAAATGTATTTACTAGGAATTACTGGAACAATGGCAAGAACTAAATTACAGAAATATTTTGATATATTACCAAATAAAAACCTTACAATATGCTATAAAAATAATGTAATTTTATTATGGTTTAATTTTCCATGTGAAAGATTTATACTTATTACAAAAAAAAATAATGCTATTTTAAAAAAAATATTGTCATCAGTAAAAACAATACACGATAGTAATTTATGGTTAGCTTTAGACATCTCTTCTAAATTCCCTATTATTGAAAAAGAAATGTCGGGAAAATTTTTTCCGCAATCATTAAACTTAGAAAATTTAGATGCTTTAGATTTCAAAAAAGGATGTTATTATGGTCAAGAAATGATCACTAAAATACGATTTAGAAAACTTAATCAATATAACTTACATTGGTTAATTGAAAAATCTGATAGAATTACTCGAATAGGAGAAATAATAGAATCTAAAATCCAAGAAAAATGGAATCGAGTCGGATATATTTTATCTTTTGTAAGAGTTAATAAAAATACGATATGGATACAAGCTGTTTTAAAAATAAATGTTAAGATAAATGACAAAATTCGCATTGAAAATGATATAAATAGCAAATTATATATGCAAATGTAAAATGTCTTTCGTATAAAAATTTTATTTAATAAACTATTAACAAAATAATAACATTATGATTATAGATACTATATATGTAAAAACCTGGGGTTGTCAAATGAATGAATATGACTCATCAATGATAACTCAATTATTACAAAAAAAATATAAATTTAAAGAAACTCATTATCCTGAATTAGCTAATATTTTAATTCTCAACACTTGTTCTATTCGCGAAAAAGCACAAGAAAAAGTTTTTCATCAACTTGGTAGATGGAAAAAATTAAAAGACAAAAATCCTAAAATAATTATTGCAGTAGGTGGTTGTGTAGCTACACAAGAAGGAAAAGAAATTTATAAACGTGCTAATTATGTTGATATTATATTTGGAACACAAACACTACACAGATTACCAAATATGATAGAAAAAGTAAAAAAATTTAAAAAACATATTGTCGACATTGAATTCCCTTCAATCGAAAAATTTGACTCTATTGAATATCCTGATTTTCCAGGAGTTACAGCGTATGTAACTATAATAGAAGGATGCAATAAATTTTGTTCATTCTGCATTGTACCTTATACTAGAGGTCACGAAGTTAGTAGACCGGTAGACGATATTTTATTAGAAATTTCTATATTAGCTAAAAATGGAGTTCGGGAAATTAACTTATTAGGACAAAATGTTAATGCATACAGAGGAAAAACTTTTAACGGAAAAATTTGTAAATTTTCAGAATTATTAAAATTAGTAGCATTAATAAATGGAATCGATAGAATTAGATTTACAACAAATAATCCTATTGAATTTACTGATGATATTATCAATGTTTATAAAAATACAAAAGAAATAGTTAGTTTTCTTCATTTACCTGTACAAAGTGGATCTAATCGAATATTAACACTTATGAAAAGAGCACATAACATACAAGAATACAAGAAAATTATAAAAAAGCTAATTATAAATCGCCCCAACATTCAAATTAGTTCAGATTTTATTGTAGGGTTTCCAGGAGAAACTCAAGAAGATTTTGAAGAAACATTACATTTAATTAAAGAGATAAATTTTGATATGAGTTTTAGCTTTATTTATTCTGCTCGCCCAGGAACACCAGCATCAGAATTATTAGATAATATTACTTTAAAAGAAAAAAAACAAAGACTCTATATGCTTCAAGAAATTATCAATAAAAATACACAATTATGGAATGAAAAAATGTTAGGAAGCATACAGTCAATATTAGTAGAAGGACCCTCTCGTAAAAACATAATGGAGTTATCAGGACGAACAGAAAATAATCGTGTTGTTAATTTCACAGGTAATCATAATATGATTGGACAATTCATTAACTTAAAAATTATACAAATAAATCCTAATTCTCTTAGAGGTCATTATTCTAAAAAATTTAATAATTAAAATTTATAGAAATAATATAGTTAACATAAACTTAAAATCAATAAAACACATCAGTACAATTATCTATAAAGAAACAATTAAAGACATAGTACATACAAAAAAAATCTGATAAAATATAATATTATTATAAATAATAGTAACACTTACTTTAAATAAATAATAAATAAAATTCAATGGAATCAATCATTATTAATTTACAAACAGCTTGTTCTAAAAAAATTTATTTTCCAAAAAAGATACATTATTTAAAATGGATACAAGCTAGCCTAAATAAAAGATCATCTAATTTAGAAATAACAATTAGAATTGTAAAATCCTCTGAAATGCAATCCTTAAATTTTAAGTATAGAAAAAAAAACAAAACTACCAATGTACTATCATTTCCATCTACTTCAAATACAATAGTTAAATCTAATTTTATTGGAGATTTAATTATTTGTAGTGATATTATCAAGAAAGAAGCTATAAAATTTAATAAAGAAATAAAATCACACTGGGCACATATGGTAATACATGGTACATTACATTTATTAGGATATGATCATAACAATTACTATAACTCAAAAAAAATGAAACACTTAGAAATAAAAATTATGTCATCTTTAGGATATAAAAATCCTTACACAAAATAAAATATTTAAAATACAAAATATCTCCATAATAATAAAATATAATATATAAGAGATTCATACTAATATCTCATGAGTGACGATTATCCACGAAATAGTAATAAACATAATAAAAAAAACTTTTTCTCTATTTTATTAAATCAAATATTTCACGACGAACCAAAAAGTAAAGAAGATTTATTAGCACTAATACGATATTCAAAAAAAAATAAACTAATAGACCAAGATACATGTGATATGTTAGAAGGAGTTATCGATATAACACAACAAAAAATCCGTGATATAATGATTCCTCGTACACAAATGATAACATTAAAATTAACTTACCCACTTAATAAGTGTTTAGATATCATTATTAAATCTGCACATTCACGATTTCCAGTAATGAACTATGATGAAAATTACATTGAAGGATTTTTAATGGCTAAAGATTTTTTACCTCTTGTAAAAAATAAATTAGACATCTTTTGTATAAAAAATATATTACGACCTGCTGTTGTAGTTCCTGAAAGTAAACATGTAAATTGTATGTTAAAAGAATTTCGATTAAAAAAAAATCACATGGCAGTCGTAATAGATGAATTTGGAGCTGTTTCAGGATTAGTAACTATTGAAGATATATTAGAATTAATTGTAGGAGATATCGATGACGAATATGATGAAAATGAAACAAATATTCGACAATTAAATAAATATACCTTTATGATAAAATCTTTTACTTCTATAAAAGAATTTAATGATACTTTTAAAACTAATTTTAACAATGAAGAAGTAGATACTATTGGTGGATTAGTTATGAAACAAATTGGACATTTACCTGTTCAAGGCGAACTTATAAACCTTTCTGAATACACATTTGAAGTCCACATTGCTAATAATAGAAGAATTGTACAATTACAAGTTACTATTCCAAAACATAAAAAACTTCCTAAACTTTCAGAAAATAATTAAATTTTTATATAAAAAAATATATAAAATTATTATTATAATGTTCTAAAAATATTAATAAACTCTTAAAAAAATATAAAATTATATTATTTTATAAAAAAATATTAACTTATACTTTGTATTGTTAACTTTAATAAAATTTTATCCGTGAATTATTATTAAATAATATTAAAACTCTATAAATATTAATTAATTATAAATTCTTATAATAAGATTTGAAGTATAATTTAGACTAAAAATTACTAAAATCTTTATTATATATTTTATAAAAATTGTTTATGTTTTATGGTACTTACTTGTCTTATTAAAGATGCTAATTTTTATAAAATTACTACTTTAATTTACTTTAATTCCTAATTTAAAATATTTTAATTTAAAACATACTTAAAAATATCAATTATTTTCTAAAACAAAATTCTAATGTTATTAAAATAATACGTTAAATTATTTAAATATTCTAAAATCCGTTGTAGTACAATAATGCTTTAGAAATAATATCCCCATATTTTCAATAAATATCATGAATATAATTTTATAAAACATTAACTCGAATTAATTGAAATTATCAACATATAAAAATCAACAATGTCACATACAAATATCTAATTCTAACAATATAATATTGTAAACATTTTTGATATTAAGAGTTTATGTTATAAAATATATAATATATTAAAATTTTTTTACAAAAAATTTAAAAATATTTAAATTTGAATTAATAAAATAATGTATATAATTTATTATTTAATTAAAATAAAAATTATGAAAATAAATAAGAAAAATTATGAAAAAAGAATATATCCCTAAAGAAATAGAATATAACATGCAAAAAACATGGGAAAAAAATAATGAATTTTTAGTAACCGAAAATGAAAAAAAAGAAAAATATTATTGCCTTGCTATGATTCCCTATCCATCTGGAAAATTACATATGGGACACGTTAGAAATTATACTATTAGTGATGTCATAGCAAGATACCAAAGAATGATTGGGAAAAATGTACTACATCCAATGGGATGGGATGCATTCGGACTACCCGCAGAAATAGCTGCTATACAAAATAATATTGATCCTTTTACATGGACTAATGAAAATATTCAATATATGAAAAAACAATTACAATCATTGGGATTTAGTTATGATTGGAGTAGAGAAATTACGACTTGTCAACCTGAATATTACAAATGGGAACAATGGTTTTTCATAGAATTATATAAGAAAAAATTAATATATAAAAAAAAATCTTGGGTGAATTGGTGTAAAACTGATAAGACAGTTTTAGCTAACGAACAAGTTATTAATGGACTATGTTGGCGTTGCAATAATAAAATTATTAAAAAAAATATTTTTCAATGGTTTATAAAAATTACAAAATATGCTGAAGAATTACTTTATGGATTAAAAACACTATCCGATTGGCCAGAAAAAGTCAAAAAAATGCAATCTAACTGGATTGGACGCTCATCTGGCGTTGAAATATATCTAAAGTTATCTAATATTACTAAAACACTTAACGTATTTGTATCTACACCAGAAATATTAATGGGGGCAACATACGTAGCTATTTCTCCTTTACATAAATTAGCTCAAAAAATATCTTATACTAATAAAAAAATTCAATCTTTTATTAAAAATGAACATTTTTTAAATCCATCTAGCAATAGTTTCAATAAGTATGAAGGAGTTGATACTCATATATTTGCCTTTCATCCATTAATCGAAAAAAAAATACCTATATGGATAGCCAACTACGTACTTTCAGACTGCATAACCGAAGCAACATTAGGTATACCAGCTCATAATCAAAACGATTTAAACTTTGCTTTAATCTATAATTTAAGAATTATACCAGTAATATTACAAGAAAATAAAAAAAAACCAGAAATAAAAAATATAGCTATGACAAATATAGGAATACTATTTAATTCTGGTAAATATGATAATTTACATACTAAAAAAGCACGAATTTCCATAATATCAGAATTAGAAAGAAAGAAAATAGGTGAAAAAAAAATATGCTATCAACTAAAAGATTGGGGAGTATCAAGACAACGTTATTGGGGAGTACCTATTCCAATGGCAACTTTACAAGATAACAGTACTATACCAATACCAAAAAAATACCTTCCACTAAAATTACCTAAAAATAAATATACTACTACATATACTAATCCAAATTCGTTACATTCACCCAAAGAAAAAATTATAAATATTAATGGCAAATTAGCAAAATGTGAATCTGATACACTAGATACATTCGTAGAATCATCATGGTATTATGCCAGGTATACTTGTACAAAATTTAATCAAGGAATGATAGAAAAAAATGCTGCAAACTATTGGCTTCCAGTAGATTTATATATAGGAGGAATAGAACATTCTACAATGCATTTAATATATTTTCGATTTGTTCATAAGCTTTTAAGAGACTTTGGATTAGTTAAATCAAACGAACCAGTAAAAAAATTATTATGTCAAGGAATGGTATTATCTGATGCATTTTACTATCTTGATCATAATAATCAAAAAAAATGGACTAATATTTCATTTTCTAATATTAAATATCACTCAAATGGGAGTATAAAAAAAAGCTTTATGTATCATGAAAAAAAAATATTTCATGCAGGTATGATTAAAATGTCTAAATCAAAAAAAAATGGAATAGAACCAGAAGATATAATCAATAAATACGGAGCGGATACAGTAAGACTATTTATTATGTTTGCTGCACCAGTAGAAGCATCATTAGAATGGAAAGAATCTGGAATAAAAGGAGCGCACAGGTTTTTAAAAAAATTGTGGACGTTCTGTTATGATCACATCACAAAACATAAAGATCCAAATATACCGATAAATTATAATCACTTAACTAACAAACAAAAAGAATTTTATTCTTTCATATATAAAACTATAAGTAAAGTAGAACATGATATCAGCGTAAGACAATCATTTAATACAGCAATTTCTGAATTAATGAAACTAGTTAACAAATTATTTGATATTTCCTTAAATGAAGAAGATAATAAAATATTAATTCGACAATCTTTATTAATTATTACAAAAATGCTATATCCTTTTACACCTCATTTTAGTCATACGTTATTAAAATATTTACTAAAAGATAAAAAAATAAAACACATTGAATGGCCTAAAGTTAATAAAAAATTTTTTTTAAATAATTATACTACTTTAATACTAATTCAAATCAATGGAAAATTTCGTCATAAAATTCTAATCACAAAACAAAATTCTAAAAAACAAATATTAGATATAGTCTTAAAAGAACCAAAGATATATAAATATACTAAAAACCATAAAATAAAAAAAGTAATATATATCCCAAATAAATTAATAAATTTAGTTATTAATGATTAATAAAAATTAAATACTACTTATTTAGCATATATAATTTTTACTATAGCACTAAATAAAACAGTATATACTTTTACAATATTTAAATTTTATAAAAATATAACTACATTACAACATATAAATAACATTTTATAACTTATAAAATCAATAATATAGAATTAAATGAATATTGTTATAATAAAAATATTATAACAATGTTTAAATATAAGTTATGAAAATCATTAATCCAGAACAACTATTTCCTATTTTTTTTAAAAATTTAAGTCCCTACTATATTCTTATAGGAGATAACGATTTTTTTATTCAAGAAAGTAAAAAAATTATATTCTCTATAGCTAAAAAAAATGGATTTTCTAAATTTTCAATTGTGCAAGTAGAACACCATATCAATTCTAAATATTTATATTCTCATTTTGAAAATAATAATTTATTTTTTAAGAAAAAAATTGTTATATTAGATTTGTCTAAAAAAAAAATAACCAACATAGTCCAAAAACAACTATCTCATTTATCTACTCTTATGAATTCTAATTTATTATTAATTATCTATAAAAATATAAAAGAACATAAAGAAGAAATCATTTGGTTTAATATGTTTAAGTTAAGAGGTACAATCATATATTGTCAAAACCTTACAAAAGATAAACTAGATACCTGGATACAATATAAAATACAAGAATTAAAAATAAATATTCATACAGATGTAAAAACTTTACTGCTCCAGTTTTACTCAGGAAATATATTATTTTTGTATAATATATTAAATATTTTAATGTTAATTTGGCCAAATACCATAATTACTATTAAAAAAGTTCGAAATTTTATTAGTGATAAAGCTATTTTTACAATAGAAGAATGGATTAATGCAATGCTCATCGGAGATTTAAATAAATCAATGAGAATTCTGAATTACTTTTGTATTAACAATTACAATCAAATAATACTAATACGAAATCTACAATATGATCTATTAACAATATTAATGCTACAACGTGAGAAGCTAAACAATAATGATTATATATTAAAAAAAAGAAAAGTTTTAAAAAATCGGTATTCACTATTTAAAAATATTGCAAACTATAAAAACTTTAAAAAAATACATCAATCTATTAACTTGTTAACAAAAATAGAAATCAATATAAAAAAAAATTATGAAAAAAATATATGGAATCAGCTAAAAATCCTGTCTTATATAATAAGTAAACAAGATTAATTTAATTACTATCTTAACGGATAAAAAATGACATCATCATATGCAATACTAGGTGGAACTTTTAACCCAATCCATTATGGTCATATTATTACATCAAAAATATTAGCAAAAAAAATTAATTTAAAAAAAATTATTTTATTACCAAATTATATTAGTTTATATCAATCTAAATCAAATGTTTCTATAAAACATAGAATTAAAATGATAAAATTAGCGATAAAAGGGCAACCACTATTTATAATAAACTATATAGAAATAAAAAAAAAATACTCTATACTATAGATACATTGAAATATTTAAGAAAAACAATAGGGTATAAACAATCATTAGGATTTATTATTGGATTAGACAATTTAATAAATTTAGACAAATGGCATCAATGGCAAGAACTATTGAAATGGTGTCATTTAATAATATTAAAACGTTCTTTAAACAAACAATATACACAAAATAACATATTAAAAAATTGGATTCAAAACCATGCAACTACAGACTATTCTATATTGAATAAAAATCCATTTGGACACATTTTTTTTTCTAATACACCTTATATTGATATTTCTTCTACACAAATTCGAAAACTTGTAAAAAATAAATATTCTTGTGAACATTTACTACCTGTTTCTATAATCAATTATATACAAAAACATAAACTATATATTTAATATACTTATTTTAACAATTATATTAAATATAAAATACTATAAAAAAATATGAACATTAAAAAAAAATATAAAATATTAGATTTAAGAACTTTACGCTGTCCCGAACCTATTATGTTATTAAGAAAAACAATTAGAGAAATTAATATTGGAAAAGTGCTATTAATACTATCAGATGATCCATCAACTATAAGAGATATTCCAAATTTTTGTCGATTTATGAATCATTTACTATTAACAATTATCATCGACAAATTGCCTTACAAATATTTAATTAAAAAAAAGTAATTTTTATCTAATCTTAAAAAACTAAAATAATTTTGTGTAATACATTAAAATACAATATTTTGAAATTTTATTAGATTTCACCAAAATTACAAAATACTAACAATTATTAATTTACACTTAATAATTGTTAGAATAGTATTATAATACTTGTAAAAAATTATTTTAATTATTTATAATTCAATAAGTAATTTTAACATACGTCGTAACGGTTCTGCAGCACCCCATAGTAATTGATCTCCAACGGTAAATGCAGAAATATACTTTTTTCCAATATTTAGTTTTCTTAATCGTCCAACAGGGGTCATTAAAGTTCCAGTTACTGCAAAAGGAGTTAAATTTCTTATAGTGACTTCAGGTTCATTAGGAATTACTTTCGTCCAAATATTGTGATTAGATAAAATATGTTCAATTTCCAATAAAGGAATATCTTTTTTTAACTTAATTACAAAAGATTGACTATGACACCTCAAAGATCCAATACGAATGCACAAACCATCTATGATAATGTTTTTATTAGATAATAATATTTTATTTGTCTCGCATTGCATTTTCCATTCTTCTCTACTTTTTCCATTTTTCATTTTAGAATCAATCCAGGGAATCAAACTTCCAGCTAACGGAACATGAAAATTATCAATTGGAAAACATTTAGACAAACTTATTTTATTCACTTTTTTTTCAATATTTAAAATAGATTTAGCTGGATTTTCTATATCATTAACAATACCTTTACAAATTGAATTCATTTGCATCAATAATTCAATCATATGAGAAGCTCCACTTCCAGATGCTGCTTGATAAGTAGAAACTGTTATCCAATCAATTAAACTATTAGAAAACAATCCTCCTAACGACATTAACATTAAACTCACAGTACAATTTCCACCTACAAAAGTTTTAATTCCACTATCGATAGATTTATTTATAACTGATAAATTAACTGGATCCAATACAATTATTGCTTCATTTTTCATTCTAAGATAAGATGCAGCATCTATCCAATATCCCGTCCAGCCACTTTTTCTCAATTTATAATATATATCTTTAGTATATTCACTTCCTTGACATGTAACAATAATATTCAATTCTCGTAGTACATCGAAATTATAGGCATCTTGTAAATTTCCATAACGCTTCCCATTAATAATCGGACTTTTTTGATCAATTTGAGATGTAGAAAAAAAAATTGGATCAAAATAACGAAAATCATTTTCTTCAACCATTCGCTGCATTAATACTGATCCTACCATTCCTCTCCATCCTACTAAACCTACAGATTTTTTCATTATTTTCACCAAATAATTTAAAATGAAAGCACTTAGAATTTAATAATTAAATATTTAATTTAAATATAAACAACTAATTTCAAATATATAAAAATTTCAATTGTATAATAAAACTTTTACAATCTTAAAATTACCCAATTTATTAAAATTATTAGAAAAAATTATACATGATATAATCATACAATGTTTTTTATAATAACTTTATTTTTTAAAATTATTTTAATTTTATTTGAAAAAGTACAAAACGTATATTTAATTGATATTAAGAATTTTAAAATGTTAAAATCATAAAAATACAATTAAATATTTAATACTATTTTTATCAATATAATCTTATCGTTAATAAATCAACTTATTTTTTGATATTTATTTAATATATACTAATATATATTACATGTTGAAAATATTAATTTTTTAAATATGAAATTTTATTTTTTAAAATTATTAAAATATTTATAATTAATATCTTAACAAATATGATTTTATACCATTTAATATACTAAAAAACGATTTTAATAAGAGTGAATTATGAACGAAATGATTTCTTCAACTATTTTATTAATTTTAATTATGGATCCATTGGGAAATCTTCCTATATTCATGTCTATATTAAAAAATTTAAAACCAAAGCGTCGGCGAATTGTACTATTAAGAGAAATGATAGTAGCTTTATTAATAATGTTATTGTTTTTATTTGCAGGAGAAAAAATTCTTACTTTTTTAAATCTAAAAACTGAAACTGTATCTATATCAGGTGGAATAATTCTATTTTTAATAGCGATTAAAATGATATTTCCTTCCCACCAATATGAAAATAATTCACTATATATAAATGAAGAACCTTTTTTAGTACCTTTAGCAATTCCTTTAGTAGCAGGGCCATCTCTTTTAGCTACATTAATATTACTATCACACGAATACTTAAATAAAATAATGTATTTAACGATATCGCTTTTAATAGCATGGGGGTGCACAGTAATAATTTTATTGTTATCAAATGTCTTTTTGCGTTTATTCGGATCTAAAGGAGTTGATGCATTAGAGAGATTAATGGGATTAATTCTAATTATGTTATCTACTCAAATGTTTCTAGATGGTATAAAATCTTGGTTTCAAACTTAGAATAATACCAATTATATTGGAAACAATAAAAATATAATTCTTTTTATCTAATGAAAATAATAAACCTAAAATTTAAAAATATTATTACATTATTAAAAGTATAATTTACAATTGTATTTTATAGTTTAATAATAATTATATTTTATTTATAAAATATAGCAGTCACAATTTTATTTTATAACATATAGTTAGAAAATTAAATACTTAATATAATCAAGAAAATATATTTTATTTATATTAAAAACATTAAAATATATATTTACTCATAATAAATATAATTTATATCATATAAAACTAATAGATTCTAAAAAATAATTCAGAAATAAGCTTAAATTTTTAGAATTTTGTCATATTTAACATTCTCTTGATGGTAAAAAAATGTCAATTATTAACATAAAAGATTTAAATCTCTTAAATAAAAGAGTACTGATACGATCAGATTTGAACGTACCAGTTCAAAATCAAAAAATTATTTCTTATGCCCGAATTCATGCATCACTACCAACTATTAAGCTAGCATTAAAAAGTCGCGCAAAAGTTATTGTAGCATCTCATCTCGGTAGACCTATAGAAGAAAAATACGATCTAAAATTATCGCTATTTCCTATTTTTAAATATTTAAAAAAAATATTAAAAAAAACTAAAGTACATTTCTGTGAAGATTATCTAAATGGTATAGAAACTAAATCAGGAGAGCTGACTATATTAGAAAATGTACGATTTAATAAAGGAGAAAAAAACAATAGTATTTCCCTATCTAAATCATATTCTAATTTATGCGATATATTTGTTATGGATGCTTTTGGAACATTGCATAGAAATGAATCTTCTACTTATGGACTATCAAAATATGCAAAAATGGCATGTTCAGGATTACTACTAAATTCTGAATTAAAAACATTGAAAAAACTTTTAAAAAACCCTACACGACCTATGGTTACAATTGTCGGAGGTGCAAAAGTATCAACAAAATTCAATTTGTTAAAATCATTAGCTAAAATATCAGATACTTTAATAGTTGGCGGAGGAATTGCTAATACATTTATAGCTATTGATCATAATGTCGGGAAATCTCTTCATGAACCCAATTTTATCAATCAAGCTAAAACATTACGTGATAATTATAATATTTTTATACCAATAGATTCTCGTGTAAGTACTACATTTAACAAAAATAGCATAAGTATTATAAAAGATGTTAATAATATTAACGATAATGAAGAAATTATGGATTTTGGAGATAAAACTATAGATATCATGATACCAATATTAAAACAAGCAAAAACAATTTTTTGGAATGGACCAATAGGAGTATTTGAATTCAAAAATTTTAAAAAAGGTACAGAAACATTAGGTAAAACTATTGCAACTAGTAATGCTTTTTCTATAGCAGGTGGTGGAGATACTTTATCTGTAATAGAAATTCTAAAAATAAAAAATAAAATTTCTTATATATCTACTGGAGGAGGTTCTCTTTTACAATTTTTAGAAAAAAAGGAATTTCCTATAATAAAATTATTAAAACAATTTTCTCAATAAAAAGTAATTTTATCTATATCAAAACTTTTCTTGAATAGGATTATTAACATAATGTGTAAAATTTTAAATTTTATCAAACCAGGTGTAGTAAATGGACATGACGCACTAAAAATATTTAACATAGCTAAAAAAAATTTTTTTGCAATACCTGCAATAAATTGCATAGGAACTGATTCTATAAATATAGTTTTAGAAACAGCACAACGAGTTAATAGCCCAGTAATAATACAATTTTCTTATGGAGGTTCGGCTTTTATTTCAGGAAAGGGATTAAAAACAAATAAACTACATGAACAAGCAATATTAGGTGCAATATCAGGAGCCCAACATGTACATTTAATGGCAAAATATTATAATGTTCCCGTGATATTGCATACTGATCATTGTAACAAAAATATGTTACCTTGGATTGACAAATTAATTCAAGAAGGAGAAAAATATTTCAAAATTAATAACAAACCTCTTTTTACTTCTCATATGATAGATCTATCAAATGAACCACTAAAATTAAATTTAAATATTTGTGAAAAATATTTTAAAAAAATCAATAACATTAATATGATGCTAGAAATAGAACTCGGTTGTACAGGAGGAGAAGAAGATGGAATTGACAATACAGATATAAACAATGATTTGTTATATACTAAACCTATAGATGTAAATACTGCATACGAAAAACTATCTTCGATTAGTCCATGTTTTACTATAGCGGCTTCTTTTGGAAACGTACATGGAGTATATAAGCCAGGTAATATTTGTTTAAAACCTACTATTTTAAAGAAATCACAATTTTATATTCAAAAAAAACATAATCTACCTCATAATCCATTAAATTTCGTATTTCATGGAGGCTCTGGATCTTCATTAGAAGATATTAAAACATCTATAAAATACGGGGTAATAAAAATAAACATTGATACCGATATACAATGGGCAACTTGGAAAGGTATATTAGAATTTTATAAAAAGAACAATATTTACTTACAAAAACAACTAGGTAACCCATCTGGATCGGATAAACCAAATAAAAAATACTATGATCCCAGAACTTGGATTCGTTCTTCTCAATTATCAGTTTCACATTATTTAAATAAAACATTTAAAATATTAAATTCTTGTAATACCCTATAAAATTATCTTTACAAAACGCGTCTTTTAACAAAATTAGAGGAGGATACAACTATGATTCTCCCTAATTCTATAACGTATTTTAATTATATACTAATCATTATTATAACTTTTAACATAAATATTAAATAAAAAAATCACTTAAAGAACATAAAAAATGGAAAAATTAAATGTAGTTAATGATATTAATCATGCAGGAAATTGGTTAATACGAAATCAAGAACTCTTATTAAGCTATATCATTAATCTTATATCTGCTATTATAATCTTAATAGTAGGTTTTTTCATAGCAAAAATAATTTCAAATATTATTAATAAAGTTTTAATTACTAGGAAAATTGATTCTACTATTTCTGGATTTTTAGCTGCATTAGTAAGATACATAATTATTACATTTACATTAATAGCATCATTAGGATGTATTGGAGTTCAAACTACATCCGTTATTGCTGTATTAGGTGCAGCTGGAATGGCTATTGGGTTAGCTTTACAAGGTTCATTATCTAATTTCGCAGCAGGAGTATTATTAGTAATACTACGTCCACTACGAATTGGAGAATATATAAATATAGGAAACATATCTGGAACAGTATTGAATATTCATATATTTTATACTACACTCCGAACTTTAGATGGGAAAATTGTTGTTATACCTAATAATAAAATTGTATCAGGAAATATAATTAATTATTCTAGAGAAAAAACTAGAAGAAATGAATTTATTATTAGTGTTTCATATGATTCTGATATTGATTTAGTAATAAAAATATTAAAAAACGTTCTAAATCAAGAAGACAGAGTATTAAAAGATAGAGATATTATTGTTGGATTAAGTGAATTAGCTCCATCCTCTTTAAATTTTATTGTACGTTGTTGGAGTAATACCGATGAATTAAATGTAGTATATTGGGATCTAATGGCACAATTTAAAAAAGCTTTAGACTTAAATAATATTAATATCCCTTATCCCCAACTTGAAATACATTATTATAAAAAAATTACTAAATAGAAATTTTAAACTAATTTTAAAAAACTATGTTTACACTATACAGATCTTATAGCTTTTCTTATCTTATAGAAAAAGCATGTTCTATTTTTATAAACAATCCATTATCTAATCCATTAACTAGTGAAATATTTGTTACTCCTAATAAAGAAATAAACCACTGGATCAAAATTTTTATAACTCAAAAATATTCAATATCTTCAAATATTAAATTTTTAAAATTTAATCAACTCATATGGGAAATTTTAAAATATATAACGCCTAATTCTTGTCCTCAATTAGAATTTAAAAAATATAATTTAATATGGAAAATGATGAATATTAAAGACATTAAGTATTTAACTAGTTTTATTAGCAAAAGTAATTCAAAGATTAAACTATTTGAAATAATATCTTTTATATCAATATGTTTTAAAGAATATTTATTATATCGTCCAGATTGGATAAAAAAATGGGAAACATCCTTAGAACTATTCAATCAAGAAGACATATTAATTAATAAAAATAAATTGTTATGGATAACTCTTATAAAATATATGCATGATAAAAATCAACCAATATGGAATTACTCTAACTTACTATTTCTCTTAGAAAATAAAATACGATGTAAACAATTTAAAATAAATCAACTACCGTCCAGAATTTTTATTTTTGGAAATGATTTCTTAACACCATACAATTTAATAATTTTAAAAAAAATAAGTAAATTTTGTTCAATACATTTTTTCTATGTAACACCATACCAAAACGAAAAAAAACTATTATTAAATCAAGTAAGATTTAAAAAACAAACTTCAAATTTAATTGAGAATAATATATCATATTTTTTAAAAGCAACTGAACACTATAAAAAATTTAAACAAAATGTTTCAAATTTTAAAAATGATATTAATTACATTTTTCTATGGGGTCAATATGGATATGAATATACTTTATTATTAAACTTACTAGAAAAAAAAGAAGTAAATATATTTAAAAAAATAAAACCAACTTGTTTATTACATAATATACAACATGACATAATAAAAACTAATTTTGATAATAATAATAAAAAACATAAAAAAGATAAACAAATTTTACATAATAATGATCAATCTATTTCTATACATGCATGCACTACATTAAAAAGAGAAATAGAAGTTTTACACGATAATATATTAAATATACTTAATACTAATCACGATATTTTATTTCATGATATCTTAGTAATTAGTCATAATATTGATTCATATACCCCATTCATTAATTCTATATTTAATTCAATTAATCTAAAACACAATATTCCTTTTTACATTGCGTCTAATATATATACAAATGAACTAACAATTTCAAAAACTATTATTAAAATATTAAATTTACCAAATAATTTACTCGATAATGAAAGTATTTTTAATTTTTTAGAAAATCCTTTTATATTAAAAAAGTTTGATATAACAGAAAAAGAAGTAATTTTTTTATTTAAATTCATAAAAAAATCTGAACTAAATTTTGAAAATAATGAAAACAAAATAAAACACCAATCATTAAAAGACGATAAAAACAATATTTTAACTAATGTAGAACAAAGAATATTTCTTGGAAAAGCAATTAACGATATCAATTATACAATATGGAATCAAACTGTACCGTATAATACTCTAAGTGAAGAAGACTACGAAATATTTAGTAAATTTACAAAACTAACATTATTATTACGTAAATGGAAAAAAAAATTATCTATCTCAAAATCTTTAGTATCTTGGAATACTATATTTAAAAAATTATTAAGTGATTTTTTTACAAATGACGAAATAGAAAAAACAGAAATAGAATCTGTTAAAAGTACTTGGAATAAAATAATTGACCCTGGAATTATAGAAGGTTACAAAAAAAAAGTTTCTATAAAATTATTACAAAATGAATTACTAAAAAATTTTTCTAAAAAAATAAATACATATAAACTTTTTTCTGGAAAAATTACTTTTTGTAATGGATTTATATTAAGAAATATACCATTTAAAGTCATTTGTATCCTTGGAATGAACGAAGAATTTATAATTCAAAAAACATTTTCTAAATATTTTAATTTAATACATAAATATCCTAGAATATGTGATCCGCACAGAAATGGGCAATATGAATATTTATTTTTAGAAACATTGCTATCTGCAAAAAAAATATTATTAATTAGTTATAACACACAATCTAAAAAAAATAACAGAACTAACGCCCCATCTATAATTGTTAATCAATTATTTTCATATATTAAAAAAAACTTTTATATTTCTAAGGAAAACTGTAAAAACAGTAATAATGAAAATAAACTATTTTCTCACTTATATCATTATCATACACATGAATCTTATAATATTAAAAATTTTATTTCAGGATCTAATTATCAAAGTTTTAACAAAATTTGGTTAAATTGTCTTAAATCGAAAAAAACATATAAAAAAAATTCGCAAAGAGCTCTCAAAAAAATTGAATATAAAAATATTAATTCTTCTGATTTAATTTCTTTCTGGAAATATCCTATTCGATATTTTTTTAATAAACGACTTCATATTAAACTAAACCCCATTAAAACTGTTAACCTATGTCAAGAAAATTTTAAAGTTACAAAACTTAATCGTTATATAATTAACCAAAATATAATAAACTTTTTATTAAATCAAAAAAACATTAATCAATTATTTTTGTATTACCAATATAAAGGAATTATACCTTATGGAAATTTAGGAAAAATATTTTGGAAAAATCAAGTTTGTTTAGTTAAACCTTTATACAAAAAAATTAATTTAATAAAAAATAAAATAAAAAACAAAACATTTTACATGAAGATTAACAAATATGTATTACATGGGTTATTAAAAAACATAAATACAGAGGGATTATTATATTGGAAATCTGCTACTATAAATAATAAAGATATGATTTCCTTATGGATAAAACATTTAATATATTGTTCTATATATAAACCCCAAAATAGTACAATGTTAGGATTGAAAAATAATAATTTAACTTTTTTAAAATTAGAAAAAAAAAAGCAAATTATCTTTTATATAAATATATTAATGGATATGAAAAAGGTATGAATAACCCTATATTACTTACCAATTCAGGCATTAATTGGTTAAAAACTGTTTACAACAAAAAACAAAAAGTTATTCTTATAAATTCAACAAATTTAAAACAATCTAAAAAAAATATGCTAATAACATGGGAAGGAAATAAATGGAAACAAGGAGAGAAAGATGATTTATACTTAAAAAAAATTATTACTTCCTTAGACGAAGAAACAATTTCCAAAATACGTACAATAGCTAAAAAATGGATACTTCCCATATTAAAACATATTTTATAAAATATCATTTTATTTACGTATAAATGTCTAACTAATTTAAAATTAAATATATGAAAAAAACAAAATTAATATCTACTCTAGACATAACAAACTTACCTCTATCAGGAAAAATATTAATTGAAGCCTCAGCAGGAACTGGAAAAACATTTTCTTTAATTATTTTATATCTCAGACTAATATTAGGAATTGGCAAAATAAATGAAGCGTATAAAACATTATCTATTGAAGAAATATTAGTAGTAACATTTACAGAACATTCAAAAGAAGATTTAAAAAATAAAATAAAAAAATATATTTATGATTTTAGAATAGCATGTATAAAAAAAAAAGTAATAACTTTGTATTACATAACTTATTAAAAAAAATCAACAATTTAGATAAATCAATTTATTTATTACTTCAAGCAGAAAAATCAATAAATGAACTAAAAATTTATACTATACATGAATTTTGTTATCAATCCCTAAAAATAAATAAATTTTGTTCTAATATACTTTTTCAAAAAAAAATAATAACGAATGAACATTTTTTATACTTAAAATCTAGCGATATTATTTGGAAAGACTATATTTGTTCTTTAAATAAAAACATTGCTAGTATTATTGTCGAATATTTTAAAAACCCAAATATTTTATTAAAAGATGCATTACCATTATTATTAAATCATAATAATAAAGGCAAATTACTTACTAAAAATAAATTAGACTTAACTCAACATTATAATAAATTAATCAAAAAAATAAAAATATTTAAAAAACAGTGGCTACTTGATTATCAAAAAATATTTTTATTAATTAAAGAATCTAGTATAAATAAGCGAAGTTATAATAAAAAAAATGTATCCAGATGGATCAACATTATTACAGAATGGTCTTTTAAACATACAATAAATTTCAATATTCCAAAAGAACTAAAATACTTTCGAAAAAATTATTTAGTACAAAAAACTCCTGTTGGAATAGCTCCTAAGGATAACCTTTTTGAAACTATTGAAAATTTTTTAAAAACAAATTTTTCGTTAAAAACTTTATTTCTTATAGAATCTTCAAAAAAAATAAAAAGACATTTTAATAAAGCAAAAAAAACTCAAGGAACATTTCAATTTGACGACTTAATTCAATTTCTGTATATCGCTTTAAATAAAAAAAACGAAAAAATTTCGAATATTATCAAAAAAAAATATCCAGTATTACTAATTGATGAATTTCAAGACACAAGTTATTTTCAATACGAAATATTTAAAAAAATTTATAAATCAAAAAACAATTTATGCATTGTTGTAGGTGATCCTAAACAAGCTATTTATGATTTTAGAGGAGCAAGTATTTCATCTTATATACAAGCAAAGAAAGACATAGATAATCACTATCAACTTAATACTAATTGGAGATCTTCTAGAGAAATGGTAGAAAGTATAAATTCGTTGTTTTTAAGAGTCAAAAATGTATTTTTACTTTCTAATATTACTTTTATTCCAACAACATCAATTTATAAAAAAAAACAATTTGAATTTAGAATAAATGGAATACTTCAACCAGCATTACGCTTTGCATTTAATAACAAAATACAAATAGATAAACATGACTATTCAACATGGATCACTAATATTTGCGTAAACTATATTTTATTTTGGATTAATGAAGGAAAAAAAGGAAATGCTGTTATTACCTATAACAAAAAAACTCGACATGTTTCTCCAAAAGATATTTGTATATTAGTTAACAATAAAAAAGAAGCATTTATTATACAGTCAGAATTATGTAAATTAAATATTAAATCAGTATATCTGTCTCAAAAAAATAGCGTATTTCATAGTACTGAAGCATTAGAATTATTATGGATATTTCAAGCTATTTTAAATCCTAAAAATGAATTTATATTAAAGCGCGCTATATCAACTACAATCATTTCACAAAAAAATAAAAATATTGATGCTCTTACAAGTAAATATTTATTTTGGTCTAATTTAATAAATGAATTTTATGAATATTTAACTATTTGGGAAGAATTTGGTATAACAAACGTTATTCATAAAATAATAATGAATTACAAAATAAAACAAGATACTAAGTTCTTTACAAAAAATACCCCTAATATTTCTAACATCTTGCATGTTGGAGAACTATTAGAAAAACAATTTAACAAAACTAAAACAAAATATACTTTGATATTATGGCTAGAAAAAAAAATAGAAAAAAAATATGACATTCCTAATCAAGACTATATAAAACTAAAAAATAGTAAAAACTATATAGAAATTGTTACTATTCACAAATCAAAAGGATTAGAATATCCAATAGTTTGGATTCCTTTTTTTATAAATTCTTGTAAATCACATCACAATTATAATTTTTTTACAAATCCTAATTTAAACATAAAAAAATACAAAGAAATACTATCAGAAAATATGAGACTTTTATACGTAGCATTAACTAGAGCTGTAGTTCATTGTTGTATAGGTATTGCACCTATAAAAAGTTCAAAAAAAAACTTAAGCAGTTATTCAGATATTCATAAAAATGCTTTAGGATATATTGTTCAATCAGGAAAAAAATGTAATTATCAAAAATTATATATAATTCTTTTAAAAATATGCTGTAACAAAAACATAGATATTATTTTTAGAATACCTTATATTGATACTAGAAATGAAAAAAATTCCAAAAAATATATAAAATTAGAAAATAACAAATTAAAACGAACATTAAAATATAACTATGGAATAACAAGTTATTCAAAATTAACAAAACATTATAGTTCATCAATAGAAATAAAAAAAAGCTATACTATTTCTATTAATAAAAACATAAATATAAATCAGAAAAATAAAATTAAATCTATTACTCCATATACTTTTCCAAAAGGGAAAAAAATCGGAATATTTATTCATAAAATATTAAAAAATGTTAACTTTCATAAAGATATAAGTCTTGATTGGTTATCGAATCAACTTAAAAAACACAACCTCTGCACAAAATTGTCAGAAATATTAAAAAATTGGATTAACATGATTTTAAATACACCATTAAATCACGATAATCTTATACTATCTAAATTAAATCCACAAGAATATATAAAAGAGCTAGAATTTTTTTTACCTATAAAAAATCAATTAACAAAAAAGAAGTTAGAACAATCTATTTATACATCAAATTCACTTTTAAAGTTACCATCAAAAATATCTTTTAATCCTATAAAAGGAATATTTATGGGATCAATAGATTTAATTTTCAAATGGAATAAAAAATACTATTTAATCGATTATAAATCTGACTGGCTAGGTAATACAAACTCTGATTATTCAAGACAAGCAATACAACATACAATAACCATTAATCATTACGATTTACAATATAATTTTTATAGTATTGCTTTACATAGATATTTAAAACAACGAATTAAAAATTATTCTTTTAATAAATATTTTGGAGGAATTTATATTCTATTTTTAAGAGCTATGAATAATAATGATTTAAATAAAGGTCTGTTTTTTACATTACCTAAAATCGAAGTTATAAGAAAACTTAATAATCTCTTTATATAAAATAATCGGAGAAATAAATGGATGTTATATCTTTATTAAAAGAAGCTATTAAACAAGAAATAATTACTTTATCAGATTTTTACTTTTCTATTTCAATAACTCAATATCAATCACCTAAAATGATTTTTTTAGCTATTTGTATCAATTACTTTATCCGTACAGGAGGGCATACTTGCCTTCCAATTTCAATTATAGAAAAAAAAGAAATATTTCTTGAAAAGAAAAACAAAATATTAATTAATAAAATTTGGAAAACAACTCAATTATTAAATAATTTAAGAATAGAACTATTAACAAATAAAATGATTAGTAATGGATCACACCCAACTCCTTTCGTATTATTCAATGAAAAGATATATCTTAATAAGACATGGAAAGCAGAAAAAACAATTTTTAAATTTCTTTCAAAACCAGAATGCTCTAAAACAAAAAACTTAATCACAATTAAAAATAAAATAGCTCATTTATTATGTAAAAAAATTGATAATTTACAAAAAATCGCAATAATTTTATCAATTATTAATAAAATAACATTTATAATAGGCGAACCAGGGACAGGGAAAACTACAATAGTATCTAAAATATTAACTGCTATTATTAGCATATCTAATAAAAAATTAAAAATTCAATTAGCAGCTTCTACAGGAAAAGCTGCTAATCGCTTAACCGAATCTATCGAGAAATTCATCTCAAAATTTAAAAGTCTATATGAAAAAAAAAATATATTAATACAACCTGCAGTAACTCTACATCGCTTTTTAGGAATTCAATCAGAAAACAATTTAAACTTTAAAAAACTAAATTATTATTCAGAAATAGATGTATTAATTATAGATGAAACATCTATGATTGATATTTTTACTATGGAAAGATTAATTAAAAATATATCAAAAGAAACTAAAGTTATATTTTTAGGTGACCATCATCAATTACCTTCAGTAAACTGTGGACATATTTTAAAAGATATATATAGCTATTATTATAATGGATATAGTAAATCTATAATAAAAAAAATTAATTTCTTTGGAATTTTTAATATTAAAGAAATAAAAGATTACAAATTTTCCAATATCAATGATAAAATATGTATCCTAAAAACTAATTATCGTTTTACACTAAAATCTAATATTTTTAAAATATCTACTAAAATAAAAAAAAATAAATTTAAAAACTTTGAAAAATTATTCCTTAACACCTATGAAGATATTAAATTTATTTCTTTAGATACCGATCAAGACTATAAAAAAATGATTTCTAACTTAATTAAAAATTATATGTATTATTGGAATCATTTAAAAACAACTAAAAATTTTTTAGATATAATGTTAATTTTTAATTATTATAGATTAATATGTGTTTTACAAGACGGGCCATTCGGAGTTAAAGGATTAAATACAGCGTTAGAAAATGAAATGAAAAATAAAGGATTAATAAAAACAATTGTTATTAATAAAAAAATAGTCTATTTTGGACAACCAATAATAATTTTAAAAAACAACTATACTATAAAATTATATAATGGGGATATAGGAATTATTCTTTATGATAAAAAAAATGAATTAAAAGCATTTTTTTTTAATAAAAATAAATTTGATGTAAAATGTATACCTATCAATATACTACCTAGATTTCAAACTAATTGGGCTATGACAGCACATAAATCTCAAGGATCAGAATTTCAACATGTAGTTTTAGTTTTGCCAAATTATAATTCAAATGTTTTAACAAAAGAACTAATTTACACTGCAATTACTCGAACAAAAACTAAATTAACTATATACAGTAATAAGGAAATATTTATGAAGTCAATAAAGAATAGAACTAATCGATATAGTAGTTTATCTAAAAATGAATGTATTTATTAATCTAAAGTCAAAATTTATTAACAAAAGTTTTAATAAATAAAAAATAAAAAACTAAAACTAAATATTTTAAAATATTAAAAATAATTGTTATTTATTATATTTTATTACTTTGCGGGAGCCGGATTTGAACCGACGACCTTCGGGTTATGAGCCCGACGAGCTACCAAACTGCTCCATCCCGCGTCTTATATTTAAGACTATACTATATTATAATAAAGATGCAACCTTTTTTTAAATTAAATTTAAAATAAAACAAATATGAATAATAAAATTATTATGATATTGTTATTAACAATGTTAAACTATGGTTTATCTAAAAAAATAAATTCTAAAAACATTCATGATACAAACATCATAAAAAATGATAAAAGTATGTGGAAGAAGGATTTAAACGTTTCTATTAATAATAAAATTATTAACAAACGAGATATATTAGTACAAATTCAAAAAATAAAATTATTTTCTCCTAAATTATACAAAAAAAATAAATTATTATATCAATCCATAAGTAATTGGTTAAAATTAAGTGGAAATATTAGACAGTTAAAATCATATAAAATATATTTATATAAATTAAAAGATTTAAATAAGCATGGAAACATAAAAATAACAAGCTATTATACTCCAATAATTAATGCTAGAAAAGTTCCAGAAAAAGAGTTTAAATACCCCATTTACACTCTTCCTAATAGTACAGAAAAACATAAACTTCTACCCAGTAGGAGAAACATTTATAACGGAGTATTGAAAAAAAAATATATTATAGCATATAGTAATTCACTTATAGACAACTTTATTATGGATATTCAAGGTAGTGGGATTATCAATTATGGTTCGCATAAACCCTTAGTTCTATTAAAATATTTAGGAGAAAATGGATGGCCTTACAAAAGTATTGGAAAAATTCTAATTAAAAAAGGAGATATTAGAAAAGAAAACATGTCTATAAAAGCCATTAAAAATTGGGGCAAACAACACACGTTATCAGAAGTAAAAAATTTATTAGAAAAAAATACTTCATTTGTATTTTTCAAGTCAACAAAGTATAAACCGGTTTGTGGAGCTAGTTCAATTCCTTTAATTGCAAAAACATCTATAGCAACAGATACAAGAATAATTAAACCAGGCAACATTTTATTAGCAAAAATTCCTATTTTAAATAAAACTGGACAATTCACTAATACGTATGAAACTAGACTTTTAATAGCATTAGATGTTGGGGGGGCAATAAAAGGGCAAAAACTAGATCTCTATCAAGGAATTGGAGAACAAGCAGGTATTACGGCAGGATTTTATAACCACTACGGATACATATGGGTATTAAAAAAAGATATATAAAATAAAATTATAAAATACAAGTATCCTCTATTTATATACAACTAAATATGAAAATTATTGAAGAAACTATCTTAGCACCTACATCAAAAATTGCTATAATTATTAGTAGATTTAACTATTTTATTAATAAAAATTTGTTAAATGGAGCAATTGATACTCTTAAAAGAATTGGACAAGTAAATGATAAAAATATAACCGTTATATATGTCCCAGGAACATTTGAGATACCAATAATTGCAGATATTATAGCTAATAAAAAAAAATATAATGCTATTATTACATTAGGAACAATTATAAAAGGATATACTACTCACTTTTCAATATTATCAAACGAAGTTATTAAAAAAATTTCTAAAATTAGTATTAAAAATAAAATTCCTATTTCCTTTGGAATTATCGTAGCTAATAATACTGAACAAGCTATTGAACGTGCAGGAACAAAAATAGGAAATAAAGGCTCAGAATCAGCTTTAGCAGTATTAGAAATGATTAATGTTATCAATAAAATTAACGAATAATTAAAATACTGCTTTAATGACTTGAACCCATTTCATATATCTATACAATATTTAATATAAAACGTTGAATTATGCTAAGATATATTTTGAAAATAACAATATTTTTAAAACAGAAAATTAAATGAACTACAACGAATTCGAAATAATTCAAAAATATTTTAGTAATACTTTAAAAAAAGTTGATAAAAACGTCGTACAAGATATTGGTGACGATTGTGCTCTTATAACAATACCAAAAAATAATATCCTTTCGATTAGTACTGACACGCTAATAGAAGGAGTTCATTTTTTTAAAAATACTCATCCTACTCATTTAGGATATAAAATTGTTGCAGTTAATCTTAGCGACCTTGCAGCTACAGGATCACAACCTAAGTGGATTACATTATCTCTAACTCTTCCAAAAATTAATGTATCTTGGATAAAATATTTTAGTAAAAGCTTGTTTAATACATTAAATACTTACAATATGAAGTTAATTGGAGGTAACACTACTCGTGGTCCATTAAGTATAACAGTTAATATATATGGATTTGTTCCAAAAAATCAAGCACTACTAAGAAAAGGTGCAAAAATAGGAGACCTTATATATGTTACTGGAACCTTAGGAGACAGCGCAGCAGGATTATTTTTGTTAAAAAATAAGAAAAAAAATATTAAAAAAGATTTTAATTATTTGATTAAAAAACATTTACATCCTATTCCTAGAATTATACACGGACAATTACTAAGAAATATTGCTAGTTCTGCTATTGATTTATCAGATGGGCTATTAACTGATTTAAAAAAAATTTTAGAATCAAGTAAATGCGGAGCAAAAATTGAATTAGAAAAGCTACCTATTTCTAAAATACTAAAAACGAACTTTACGCAAAAGCAATGGTTAAATTTTGCTATGAATTCAGGAGAAGATTACGAACTTTGTTTTACTATACCAAAACAAAATGTATCACTTTTAAATAATACTATTAATCATCTCGGAATACCCTATAATTGTATTGGAAAAATTAATCATATTAATAATGGATATAACATAGTTTATAATGGTAAAAAGATACAACATTCATATAAAGGTTATAATCACTTTTGTTAAAAAATTAAAGACTATTAAATTCTATAATATTAATATGTTATACCAATTACAAATATTACAACTTTTATTAACAAAAATCATTATTTTAAGCAATCTATGGAAAATAACAATATAAAAGATATTTTTTACATGGAAGAAGCAATAAAAATAGCAAAAAAAGGAATTTTAACTACTTCTCCAAATCCAAATGTTGGATGTATTATAGTTAAAAACAATATCATTATTGGAACAGGATGGCATAAAAAACCTGGACAACCACATGCAGAAATATACGCTTTAAAAAAAGCAGGCAAACAAGCAAAAGGTTCTACAGCATACATTACTTTAGAACCATGTAGTCATTTTGGAAAAACCTCTCCATGCTGTATTGAATTAACAAATTCTGGTATATCTAGAGTAGTAATATCATCAGTAGATCCCAATCCAAAAGTGTCCGGAAAGGGAATAGATTGGTTAAAAAAAAATGGAATTATAGTAAAGATAGGAGTAATTTCTAACCAATCTAAAAATATAAACAAAGGATTTTTTCAAAGAATGCAAACAGGGATACCTTGGGTTCAATTAAAACTAGCTAGTTCTACTGACGGGCGAACTGCTTTAAAAAATGGATTGAGTAAATGGATTACTTCTTATGAATCTCGTCAAGACGTGCAAAATTATAGGAAAAAATCCGATGCCATAATTAGTAGTAGCAAATCTATTATTGAAGATGACTCATTATTAACTGTAAGAATAACACAAAAAAACAAATTTATAAAATTAAACTCAAATAAACAAAACCAAACAAAACAACCTTTACGCGTTATTGTTGATAATAAAAATCGTATGAACCCGTTACATAGATGTATTAAAGAACCTGGGAAAATACTTCTAATCAGATCAAAGCCTGATAATAATAATTGGCCAGACAACGTCGAACAAATAATATTAAATAATAATGAATCTAAAGTTAATTTAATTCATCTTTTAAAATTATTAGGAAAGCGTGAAATAAATCAAGTTCTAATAGAATCAGGAGCATCGTTATCTGGATCTTTTTTAAAGTTAAATATTGTTAACGAACTAATAATTTATATATCTCCAAAATTATTAGGTCATTATGCAAAACCATTATTTATATTAGAAAATTATAAACAGTTATCTTTAGTTCCTCAATTTAATTTTAAAAAAGTTATTAGAATAGGGCAAGATATAAAATTAATACTGGCAAAAAAATAAAAACTTTTTAAAAATAAAAAGGAAATAATATTTTACTTATGAAACCTTTAGCTAGAAGAAAAGCACGAGAATGCGCTGTTCAAGCATTATATTCATGGCAATTATCTAATAATAATATTAATGACATAGAAAGTCAATTTTACAAAAAAAACAATATACAAGAAATTGACAAAAATTATTTTCACGAACTTATTATAGAAATCACAAATAATCAACAATACTTAGATTCATTAATGACTCCTTATTTATCTAGAACTATTAACGAACTAGGTCAAATCGAAAAAGCTATTCTTAGAATATCATTTTATGAACTCAAAAAAAGACATGATATTCCATATAAAGTAACAATAAACGAAGGAATCGAATTAGCAAAACTATTTGGAGCGGAAGAAAGTCATAAATTTATTAATGGGGTTTTGGATAAAGCTGCTGCTAATATAAGAAATCATATAAATTAAACTATTAAAACAATAATTTATTCATCTAACCATAACAAAATTTTTTCTAAAATACCATTAGCATCTAATTTATATTCACTTCGAATTTCATCTTGCCCCCCTTGAGGAATGAATATATCTGGAATGCCAATATTTAAAATAGGAATAGTGATTTTTCTTTTCATAAATAACTCATTAATACTGCTACCAGCACCACCAGAAATAACACCTTCTTCAATCGTAACAAAAAAATTATGAGATTTAGTTAAGTTCAAAATTAGATTAATGTCTAATGGTTTTACAAAACGCATATCTACCAAAGTTAAATCTAATTTTTTTGCAACTTGTTCAGCAGAAATATACAATGCTCCAAAATTTAAAATAGCAATTTTTTTCCCTAATCGTTTTAAAATACCTTTTCCAATTGGAATTGATCTCATAGATTTTAAAGCTACTCCAATACCATTACCTTTAGGATATCTTACTACACTAGGACCTTTTCGATAACAATATCCAGTATAAAGCATTTGTAAGCATTCATTTTCATTACTAGGAGTCATTATTATAATATTTGGAATACATCTAAGGTAAGCTAAATCAAATACTCCTTGATGTGTTTCACCATCTTGACCTACAATTCCTCCTCTATCAATTGCAAACAATACCGGTAATCTTTGAAGTGCTACATCATGTATTACTTGATCATAAGCTCTTTGAAGAAAAGTAGAATAAATAGATAAAACAGGTTTATATCCACTAACAGCCAATCCAGCAGAAAATGTTACAGCATGTTGTTCTGCTATTGCAACATCAAAATATTGATCTGGGAAGCATTTCGAAAAATTAACCATTCCTGAACCTTCCGTCATAGCAGGTGTAACACCTATTAACTTTTTATCTATTCTAGCTACAGTACATAACCAATTTCCAAATATTTCAGAATAGGTAGGAATATTTTTCTTTGTAATTAACATTTTTCCAGTAACAAGATTAAATCTAGGAACCGAATGCCATACGGTAGGATTTAATTCAGAAGGTAAATATCCTTTTCCTTTCTGAGTTATTATATGTAACAAATTAGCATATTTCTGAGTATTTAATCTACTGATAACATCAATTAATAAAAAAACATCATGTCCATCAACTGGGCCGAAATATTGAAATCCTAAACTATCAAAAAAAGCATTAGATACTTTTATATCCTCTAAATATTTTTTTTGATATTCAAAATCGTTATTAAAAAAGTCAGATTTAATACAAAAATTTTTCTTGTTCTTATATTTTTTAATCAAATTAGAATCTAATGAAATTTTGGAAAAAAATGCGTTTAAAGCACCAACATTTTTAGAAATAGACATATTATTATAATTTAATATCACTAATAGACGCATTTTAGTACATCCAGCATGATTTATTGCTTCAAATGCCATACCAGAAGTTATTGCTCCATCTCCAATTATACATACAGTTTTTCTACCTTTATTTTCCTTTTTTGAAGCAATAGCCATACCAACTCCAGCACTAATTGAAGTAGAAGAATGACCTACACCAAAAATGTCATATTCACTTTCTTTTCTACAAGGAAAAGAATGTATTCCGTTTTTTTTTCGAATATTAATAATATCGTTTCTTCTTCCAGTTAAAATTTTATGAATATACGTTTGATGACCTACATCCCATATTAAATTATCAAAAGGAGTATTAAGAACATAATGTAAAGCTACTGTAATTTCAACAACTCCTAAATTAGAAGATAAATGGCCACTAGATTGGCTAATAGTTTCTAACAAATACTTACGTAATTCATAGCATAATTGAGGCAATTGCTCTATAGGCAATAACTTTAATTGTTTAACTGAACGAGCTAAATACAATGTTGGGTATTTTATATAGTTAAAACTCATTAAAAACTCATTATAAAAGTTATTTATCACGTGTAATTATGTAATGTGCCAATTTTTTCAACAATTCTACATCTATAAAGTCATCAGACAAAGTTTCTAAATGTATCAATGCATTTTTATATAATTCTTTTAATTTTACTTTAGACTGTTCTAAACCAATAATTAATGGAAATGTATTTTTTTTTGGATTATTAGAACATATACAGTTTTTTAGATTATGTCTATCATTAACATAATCAAGAATATCATCTTGAATTTGAAAAGCAAAACTAATACTTTTAGAATATTGTTCTAATGCTAAAAAATGTTTTTTTTTACATTTATCAGAAGAAAATAAAACTAAACGTACTGCAGAATTGATCAAAGATCCAGTTTTATAATAATATATTTTTTCTAATTCATATAATTTTAAATTCTTATCCTTTGATTCTAAATCAAAAAATTGACCAATACACATACCTGATATACCAGAAGAGTTTGATAATTCTAAAATGATTTTTATTTTTTTACTATTAGATATTTTAATAGAATTCATTCGAGATAAAATATTAAATGCTAAACATTGTAATGAATTACCAGCCAATATAGCAGTAGACTCTCCAAATTTTATATAACAAGAATCCCGTCCTCTCCTTAATATATCATGATCTAATGATGGTAAATCATCGTGAATTAAAGAGTATGCATGCATAAATTCTATAGAAGCAGCTAGAACATCTACGATGTTAAAATTAACTTGAAACATTTCCCCTATAATGTACATTAATATAGGACGAATTCTTTTCCCACCTAATAATACTCCATATTTTATGGCATCTAACAACAATGAATTTTGAAAAGGTAATTCCTTAAGAAATTCTAACATAAAATTATCAATACGATTTTGTTTTATATTAAAAAATTTAAATAAGTCCATTTTATATGCCTATAAATAAATAACACCAAAACTTTTAAATCATATTAATTATTATACTACTATAATTTTAAAATAATTTTTAATTTACAATAGTTAAGTAAAAATTAATAATATTTTTTAGATTCTTATAAATATATCTTTTAAAATAAATAGAGCTATTTATATATTAATCTACAAAATTAAATATATTATTTTATGTTTTAATATAATATTAATCACACGTTACTTTACTAATAACTATATTAACTAATAAAAAACAAATACATAATTTATTTAAAAATTTATTCTTAAAATACATATTTTCAAATTAATATAATTATTCTATATCTTTAAATATCGAATATTAATAAAAAACCAAATAAAAATTATAATCAATTCAAACAAAAATAGTAAACTACTTCCATAAAAATTTAAAATAAGCCCTCCTAATATACTTCCTATAGAAGAACCTAAAAACTGACTAATCGAATATATCGCCATAGCGGTTCCTTTATAATCTTTAGGAGAATTTTTACTTACTAAAATAGGAAAAATCATTTCAAAAAAACTAAAAACTATAAAAAATATTTGTAAACCCAAGATAAGAAAAATATAATTATTTTTAAAAAATAAAAAAATAAAATTAGAAATCATCAATAATACTATTGAACACAAAATTGCAATTTTTATATGTTTTTTATCTTTAATATATACATTAATTGGTAATACAACAATGAAAGAAACAATAATAGTAATTAAATATATTATCCAAGCAGAATGAATAAAACTTATATATATATGTAATTGAATTGGTATAACAATAAAATGTAATATTAATAATACATGAAGAAAAAAAATATTTAAATCTAACTGAAATAAATTAGAGCGTTTAAACAAGCTTAAAAAAATTTTATATTCATTCTTTATATATATTTTTTTATTAAATTTTGAAAATGGAATAACAAACCAAACTACTAAAATACACAATATTGATAGTAAGAAACTGACGAAAAATACACTATGAAAACCAAAGATACGTACAATAATAGGACTAATTACCATAGAAATAACAAAACTTGCTCCAAAACTAATACCTAATAATCCCATTGCTTTAGTTTTATTTTGTTTTGAAATTGTTTCAGATAACAATACCATACATACTGAAGATATTGCTCCAGATCCTTGTATACTGCGCCCTAATATCATTCCCCAAATAGAATTACTATTTAAACATACGTAACTTCCTATCAAAAAAAATAATAACCCTAAAATAATAACGATTTTTCTTCCAATTTTATCAGATAACCATCCATAAGGAATTTGAAATAAAGCTTGAAAAAAACCATATGATCCAATTGCAATACTACTTAGAAATATAGTACTATCTCTTAAAGAGATACCATAAGTACTAAAAACAGGTAAAACTATAAACATTCCCAATACACGTAAAGCAAAAACTAAACATATTCCTAAAATAATTCTCCATTCTTTTATATTAGTACTAAGTTTATTCATAATCAGTTGTTTTTCTATATAATATTATTATTATAAATATAATAAATTAATTATTAAAAATATAATATTTCCACATCTTTATTTAAATCAATAAAAAATTTAGCATAATTAAACTATGAAAAATAAACAATTAAAAAATAATATGCATTGGAATAAAAAAATAGCGTTAAAAATTGCAAAACAAGAATCAATTGATATTACAGAAGATCATTGGAAAGTAATATACTCTATTCGAAGTTTTTATTTCCAATTTAATTTAACTCCATCTATGAGAATGTTAATTAAATTACTAGAAAAAAGAGGATTAAAAGAAATAACAAGTTGTTATCTATTTAAATTATTCCCCATGGGCCCAATTAAACAAGCAAGTAAAATAGCAGGAGTTCCTGAACCATCTAATTGTTTTTAAACTTATTAGTTCTTGAAATAATAATAAAAAACAACGTTTTAATTAATAAAATCTACTGAAATCATTATATTCATAATTATCATAATAATAATAGAATGCAAGAAAATATTTTTTGACCAAATAAAATGATTACTATCACCTTTATATTTTTTTATTACAAGAAAAAACCAAAATATAGATAAACTTAATAAACTAAAAAAAAATTTATATCCAGTACAATTTATTATTGTTAATAAACAAGTAAATATTAAAAATAACAATATAAATATTTTGATATGAAATCGAGTAACTGAAAATGACTTAATAATAGGAAATATAGGTATATTTGCACGTTTATAATCATTAAAATACATAATAAAAATAGCATAAGAATGCGGTATTTGCCATAACATTAAAATTATAAATAAATTAATAGCACATAAATCTATACAATTAGTTACAGAACAATAACCAAAAACAGGAGGAATAGCACCAGATATACTGCCAACTATTGTTGAATATATAGATTTCTTTTTTAAATATAAACTATAAAATATAACATATATAATTAATCCTAAAATAGCAAATACCATACATAATATATTTATATACCACCCACAAATAAACAGTCCTAATATCCCTAAAAAAATTGAAAAAAGTATTGCCAAATTATAAAAATAAATGTCAGTGACTAATATTCTATTTTTAGTCCTATTCATTTTTTTATCTATTTCATAATCAATAATGTTATTCAATGCACAAGAAGATCCAATAACTAATGACATACCCACTACATCAAAAAATAGCAATTTATAATTAATATTCCCTTTTGAAGCTAATAAAAAACCACCTAAAACGGAAACCAAATTACCTAAAATTATTCCTGGTTTTAAAAGTTTTAAGAAAAGTATTATCATACTATTACATTGTATATATTATGATTTAAATTCTTCATAACCCAAAACGAACCAAAAAAAATAATTGAAATAATTAACAAAGAAAAAATTATTGATATAGTATTCCATTTATCTCTATCAGAAAAATTTAAATAAAAAAACAATTTAATATGAATCAAAATTTGAATAATTAAACATAGTATAATTATAAAATATGTAACTTCTTTAGAAAACATTTGTTTTATAACTACAAAAAATGGGAAAATAGTTAATATAACTAATATTATGAAATTTAAAATATAAAAAAAATATCTATTTCTAAAAATTGAAATACTTTTTAAATAAAAAAAACTCATTATATTGCTCCAATTAAAAAAACTATAGAAAATATAAAAACCCATATTATGTCTAAAAAATGCCAAAATAGACTTAAACAAAAAATTCTCATATAAATCTCATATGTAACTCCAAACTTTATTACCTGTTTTATCATCACTAAAATCCATATAAGAGCTAAAATTATATGTAATCCATGAATAGATAATAAAGTAAAAAAAGAAGATAAAAAACCACTATAAGATGGAATATATCCTTTTTCTATAAGATTATAAAATTCAAATATTTCTAACATTACAAACATAATACCTAATAAAAATGTTATTCCAAACCATAGTAAAATCTTGTTTATTTTATGTTTTTCTATTTCTAAAAAAATAAAACTATAAGAAAAAGAACTACATAATAATAAAAAACTTTCTAAAATTACTATAGAAAAATTAAAAATTTCTCGTTCAGATGGACCATGAGCAATATTATTTCTCATAACTACATAAACTGAAAATAACGTAGCAAAAATAATACAATCACTCATTAAATATAACCAAAATCCAAATAATTTATTAGAACGCAAAATATCTATCTTTAACATACTCATATTTGAATTTTTATCTATTAAATTACTCACTATTATTTTAATCCCAATTTTTTAAGATTATTAAGATATGCATTTTCAATTCTATTTACTTCTTCTTTAGAAATCACATAACCATTATCGATTGAAAAACTTTTTGAAATTAATAAATATACAATTGCTAAAAATGACACAATAGACAACCAAAAGATATACCAAATTAAAGAAAAACTTAAAATAATAGAAAGTAAACTAATAAAAACACCTAAACTAGTATTACTCGGCATATGAATATCAGAATATACAATACGTTTTGGATGTTTTTGATTCATTATTTCTTTTGATTTCCAAAAATGATCACGAAAACGAATTTTTGGTATAACAGAAAAATTATATATTGGAGGTGGAGAAGAAGTTGACCACTCTAAAGTTCTACCATTCCATGGATCACCTGTAATATCTTTATTAATATCACGATCTCGAATAGATACTAAAAATTGAACAACTTGACATAAAATTCCTATAGCAATTAAAAACGTACCAAAAGAAGCTAAAACTAACATAACATGAAATTTGGAATCTATATGTTGACTAAGACGACGAGTCATTCCCATTAATCCTAAAACATATAAAGGAATAAAAGCACAAAAAAATCCAGATATCCAAAACCAAAATGCGCGTTTACCCCATATTTCAGATAAAGTAAATCCAAACATTTTTGGAAACCAGTAAGTAATTCCAGAAAAACATCCAAATACTACTCCTCCGATAATAACATTATGAAAATGAGCTACTAAAAACAAACTATTATGTAATACAAAGTCAACAGCAGGTAAAGATAATAAAATGCCTGACATACCACCTATTGAAAAAGTAATTAAAAATCCCATAGTCCACAACATTGAAGAATGCATAGAGACACGTCCATTATACATAGTAAATAACCAATTAAAAATTTTTACTCCTGTAGGTATTGCTATAATCATAGTAGCTATTCCAAAAAATGCATTAACGTCAGCCCCTGCACCCATGGTAAAAAAATGATGTAACCATACTACAAAAGATAAAATGGTAATTATAATAGTTGCCAAAATCAAAGATACATACCCAAATAATTCTTTTTTTGAAAAAGTAGCTACTACTTCAGAAAAAATCCCAAAAACAGGTAATACTAAAATATATACTTCCGGATGCCCCCAAATCCAAATTAAATTAACGTACATCATTGCGTTTCCACCAGAGTCATTTGTAAAAAAATGAAATCCAAGATATCTATCTAATGTAAGCAATAGCAAGCTAACTGTTAAAACAGGAAAAGAAGCAAGTATTAAAATATTTGTACAAAATCCAGTCCATGTAAATACAGGCATTTTGAATAAAGACATTCCTGGTGCTCGCATTTTTAAGATAGTAACTAAAAAATTAATTGCTGTTAACGTCGTTCCTATACCAGATAATTGTAAGCTCCAAATCCAATAATCCACTCCAACTCCAGGACTAAATTCCATTTCCGATAAGGGAGGATAACCCAACCACCCTGTTCGGGCAAATTCACCAATACCAAGAGAAAGATTAATTAAAATAGCTCCACCAATAGTTAACCATAAACTCAAATTATTAAGAAATGGAAATGCAATATCACGAGCACCAATCTGCAAAGGTATCACTAAATTCATTAATCCAATTACTAAGGGCATAGCCACAAAAAAAATCATAATAACGCCATGAGCAGTAAATATCTGATCATAATGATGAGGTGGTAAAAATCCTATACCTTCTTTAGAAGAAGCTAATACTTGTTGTATTCGCATCATAATAGCATCAATAAAACCACGAAATAACATTATCGCAGCAAGAACAATATACATAATCGCAATTTTTTTATGATCTACAGAACAAAACCATTCGTTCCATATATAATTCCATTTTTTAAAATAAGTAATTACTATAAATATAGATATAGTACAAACAATAATTATAGAATACGTAACCATTATAATAGGATCATTATATGGAATAGCGTTCCAATTTAATCTACCAAACATATTATATAATTCCTTACATTTATACTGTATTTAATTTTAACAGAAAATTATTGTTTTTATTTTGAATTTTTTTAATAACCATATTAAACAAATTTTTATTTACATTAGAAAAATACTGAATCGCATTTTTTTCACTAGGAACTGCTATTTTTTCAAAATTAGAAATAGAATTTAATTGATTTGAAGAACTACGCACCTTTTTTAACCACTTGTTAAATGAAAACAAATTAGAAGTAACTATTACTTTAAACTTCATGTCAGAAAACCCTCTTCCACTATAATTAGAAGATATACCTTTATAGGTTCCAAATTTATTAGCCATTAAATTCAATTTAGTATTCATTCCTGCCATAGTATATATTTGACTGCCAAGAGAGGGAATAAAGAAAGAATTCATAACAGAATTAGAAGTAAGTTCAAAAATTATTGGAGTATTAATAGGGAACACTAATTCATTAATAGTAGCAATTTTTTCATTTGGATAAATAAAAAGCCATTTCCAATCTAATGATATAACACTAATTTTTATAGGTTGAACCTTAGAAACAATTGGCTTACTTGGATCTAAATTGTGTGTAGATTTCCAAGATAATACAGAAAGAAAAATAATTATAATAACTGGAAAACCCCATACTAATAATTCAATCAAATTAGAATGTGACCAATTAGGTTTGTAACTAGAATTAACATTATCTTCTCTATATTTTATAGGAAACAAAAATGTCATAATAAATACTGGAATTATAATAC
The DNA here is from genome assembly GCA_039830045.1 of Buchnera aphidicola (Floraphis choui). Lineage (NCBI taxonomy): Bacteria > Pseudomonadati > Pseudomonadota > Gammaproteobacteria > Enterobacterales > Erwiniaceae > Buchnera > Buchnera aphidicola. The sequence goes on from CP140044.1 coordinate 489,358, forward strand.
ATAACATTATAAAAAATGAAATTAGTATTAGATAACGTTGCTCTAAAGAAATGCTACTATTTGGATGCAAAATTGTATTGTGACATCCAGTTAAAACCAAAACAGAACTTATTAAAAAAAAGTTTAAAATATATATGCGATATTTTGAAAATTGCATTTAATAACCTCAATATTCAATTTTATATTATAAAACTATATCAATTATTAAATAATTTATTATTATGCAAGTATATAACCTTTTAAAAAGAATAAAATATACATGTTTTACTACCATTTAATATTAAACATACTAATTATATATATAATTAGTAATTAATAATTATTTACATTTAAAAACATAAACATTTACTCAAACAACAAATTTAGATAAAAATATTATTTACTACTAGCTTAATATATATTTAAATAATAGAAAATTAAATATAACTAATTAAAATAAAATGATTATAAAAATAATAAAAAATATACTAACGTCGGTATTGAATACAAAAATAATTAAAATTTGTGACGAAAGTAAAAAACATAAAACATTTACGACAAATTATTCACATTTTAAAATTATTATAGTAAGCGATGATTTTAAAAAGTATAATTTACTAAAAAGACATCAAAAAATATATTATTTATTGTCTACATGTATATCAAAATATAAAATTCATGGACTTGCATTATATACATATACTATTCAAGAATGGGAAATTAAACTTAATAAAAATTGTACTTCTCCTGCATGCGCAAAACAGCACATAAAAAAATTAAAATAATTAACAACGCTAAATAAAAAAGTATGTTATGTAATTACGATGTTATATAGTTACATATCTACATTAATGATAACATAGAGTTATTTTATTATATTTCAAATAATCCGCTCTTAAACATTTCTAATTTCACAATATACAACATTTCATCTAAATATAATATGAAAACTAGCTATTAAAACTACCAAGAATAGCAAATTGATAAACTATATAAAACTTAATAATAAACTAAACATTTAAAAAAATAACACTAAAATTATCTAAGGAAATAATATGAAATTTCAAATTAAAAAAAATAATAATCTATTTAGAAAAATACATATTACTATTCCAAATCATGCAATACAAAAATCTATACAGGTGAAACTTGAAGAATTAAATAAAACTATACAAATTCATGGATTCAGAAAAGGAAAGGTACCACTACATATTTTAAAAAATCGTTATGAAATAAATATTCAACAGAAAGTATTACCCACATTAATAAATCAGTATTTTTCAGATATAATACAAAAAGAAAAATTTCATATAGCTGGGACACCTAAATTTATTCTAGAACAATATGAAAAAGACAAAAATTTTAATTGTTCAATAGAATTTGAAATATATCCAAAGTTTAAACTAAAAACAAAACCGTTTTCTATAAATATACCAATAATTAATATTACCGATCAAGATATTCAAAAAACAGCTTGCAATTTTTTTAAAAAAAATACATGGAAAGAAGTGAATTGCCCTATAAAACTACACCACAAAGTTAGCATTATTTGTATAAATCACGATTTAAAACATAATTCTGATATACAGAATTTATATGATTTTCAATTTATTGTTGGAAACAATGAAATATTACCTGAAATGGAAAAAGAAATACTTGATCATCAAGTCAATGATTCCTTTTTTATTAACATTACATTTCCACAAGACCATTGTGAAGAATATATAGCAGGAAAAACGTGTAAAATAGAAATAACTATTAAAAAAATTGAAAAATTTATAGAACCGTCATTAGAAGACAAAAAAAATATTATATTAAATTTAAATCAAGAACAATATAAAACCATTAGAAATATGCTAAAAAAGAAAGCAAAAACAATAATTAAAAGTTATATAAAATTACAAATAATAAAAAACTTAATAAAACTCAATTCTATAGATATTCCATCTATATTAGTAAAAAAAATTTTATTAATTCTAAAACAAAAAAATATAAATATATATAAAAAAAATAAAAAAAATATTTTTAAAATTATAAATCAAAAAAATTTAATGTTTCAAGCTCAATATCAAGTTAAAACTATAATTTTAATGAAAAAATTTATAAAAGATCATTCTTTAAAACCCAATTTAAATACAATACAATTATTACTACAAAAACTTTCAACATCACATAATCATTTTAAAAAAATAACTCAATTATATAATAATAATAAACATATTAAAAAATATTTTAATAATATAAATTTAGAAGAACAAGTTATAAATAAAATATTAAATGAATCTATCAAACATAAAAAAACGTATAGTTTTTATGAAGCAATAAATAAACTAGACAATGTAAGTTGATGTCTTTCAATCATTAACAACTTTAAATAATAAAAATCGTATTAAGTTTACATTTATTATTATAATCGTATACATTTTGTCAATAATGAATTTCTTCTTAAATGATATTTAAAAAATGAAATATATTTATAAAGTTAAAATTAATACTAAAAATATTTAAATACACTATTTCAATACTAAGAAATAATTCTTTCTGTTTCATAAACATTGGAAATAACAATGTCATATAATAAAAACAATACAAACAACAATAAAATTACATCATTAACCCCTATAGTAATAGAAAAAACTTCTTATGGAGAAAGATCCTATGACATATATTCAAGATTATTAAAAGAAAGAATAATTTTTTTAACTGGAATAATTGAAGATATAACAGCCAATGCTATTGTAGCTCAAATTTTATTTTTAGAATCTGAAAACTCAGAAAAAGATATTTTTATATATATAAACTCTCCTGGAGGTACGATTTCATCAGGAATGTCTATTTACGATACTATGCAATTCGTGACTCCAAATATTAATACAATTTGTATAGGCCAAGCATGTTCCATGGCTGCTTTAATTTTAACTGCAGGACACAAAGGAAAACGATTCTGTTTACCTAACGCACGAATTATGATCCATCAACCAATAGGAGGTTGCAATGGACAAGCTTCTGATATAGAAATTCACGCTCGAGAAATTATAACTATTAAAAAAAGAATTAATACATTAATGTCTATACATACTGGAAAAGATTTAAAAAATATAGAAAAAGACACTGAACGAGATTATTTTTTTTCTTCTGAAGAAGCAATAAAATATGGACTAATAGATTCTATTCTCCATCATAGAAAATAATTATTTTAAAATTTCATAATATCTTTATTATCATAATTATTAATGTAAGTAACCTTTAAATCCATCACTTATTCCATCAACTATACCAGGGAAAATAATGACAAATAATATCAAAAATGACAAAGAAAAACTATTATATTGTTCTTTTTGTGGAAAAAATCAAAAAGAAATAAAAAAACTAATAGCAGGACCATCAGTTTATATTTGTGATGAATGTATAAAATTATGTAATGATATTATTTATAAGGAAATTAAAAATACAATACCCTTAGAAAATACAAAATACAATATACCAAAACCTAATAAAATAAAGGAATATCTTGATAGCTATATAATAGGACAAGATAGAACCAAAAAAATTCTATCAGTAGCGGTATATAACCATTATAAACGAATTCAAAATATTAATTTAAAATGTGATATTGAATTAGGAAAAAGCAATATTTTACTGATTGGACCAACAGGAAGTGGAAAAACATTACTAGCAGAAACATTAGCAAAATTTCTCGACGTTCCATTTACCATAACTGATGCTACAACTTTAACAGAAGCAGGATATGTAGGAGAAGATGTCGAAAATGTTATTCAAAAATTATTAAGAGCCTGTAACTACAACATAGATCAAGCGGAGAAAGGTATAATCTATATAGACGAAATAGATAAAATCTCTCGTAAATCTGATAATCCATCTATAACTCGAGATGTTTCCGGAGAAGGAGTTCAACAAGCATTGTTAAAACTTATAGAAGGAACTATAGCTTCTGTACCTATTCAAGGAGGAAGAAAACACCCACAACAAGAATGTTTAAAAGTAAACACTTCTAAAATTTTATTTATATGTGGAGGAACATTTTCTGGATTAGAACAAATTATTTCTAAAAGAATAGAAACAGGAACAAAAATCGGATTCAATGCTAAAGTAAAAAAAAACAAAAAAAAATATATAAAAAATAAAATATTAGAACAAGTAACTACTGAAGATTTAATTAAATTTGGTTTAATTCCAGAATTTATCGGGCGATTACCTATTCTTACTACATTATGTGAATTAAACGAAAAAACGCTAATAGAAATATTATGCGTACCTAAAAATGCATTAATAAAACAATATCAAACATTATTCGATATTGAAGGAGTAAAATTACAATTTGACAATGAAGCTATTTCGTGTATAGCAAAAAAAGCTATGATTAGAAAAACTGGTGCACGTGGATTACGCTCAATTATAGAAATTATTTTACTGGATATAATGTATGATTTACCTTCTATGATAAATGTTGAAAAAATATTAATTAATAAACTAGTAGTTAACAACAAATCAAAACCAAAAATAATTTATAAAAAATATGATTCTACAACAGTTTCTAATTAACTTTAAAATACTATTTAGTTATTATGAAAACAGCTATTTATTGTTTTGTCACTTTAATTGATTAAAATAAAATATCAAATTTTTATTTTATAAAACTCAAGTTTATCATAATTTTAAACTATATATTGGTTTATTCAATATAGTTTTAAAATTTAAAATATTATTAAAATTAAGAGAGATTTTATGAATCTAAAACGTTCTGAGCACGTTGAAATTCCTGTTTTACCATTACGAGATGTCGTAGTTTATCCATATATGGTTATTCCATTATTTGTAGGAAGAGAAAAATCTATAAAATGTGTTGAAGCCTCTATGATAAATAATAAAAAAATTATGCTAGTAGCACAAAAAGAAGCAGAAATTGATGATCCTACTAACAACGATTTATTTACTATTGGAACAACAGCTTCTATACTACAAATGTTAAAGTTACCTGATGGAACAGTTAAAGTATTAGTAGAAGGATTACAACGTGCAAATATAAAAACATTAAAAAATAATGGGGATTACTTTATAGCACAAATTGAACCAATAATTGCACCTAATATTCCAAATAATGAACAAACTGTATTAATCAAAACTGCATTAAACCAATTTGAAACATATGTTAAACTAAATAAAAAAATTCCATCAGAAATACTAAATTCTTTATCTAATATAGATAATATAGAAAAACTATCAGATACGATTGCTATACATATGCCACTAAAATTATCGGAAAAACAATCTATATTAGAAATGTACCGCGTTAATGACCGATTAGAACGTTTGATGGCAATAATGGAATCTGAGATTGATTTACTTAATATAGAAAAGCGTATTCGAAATCGAGTTAAAAGGCAAATGGAAAAAAGCCAAAGAGAATATTATTTAAACGAACAAATAAAAGCCATTCAAAAAGAACTAGGAGAAATGGATGAAACTTTAGATGATAATGAACTATTAAAAAGAAAAATTCAATCTACTAGATTACCAAAAGAAGCAAGAGAAAAAATCGAGTCTGAATTTAATAAACTAAAAATGATGTCTCCTATGTCTGCTGAAGCAACAGTAGTAAGAAGTTACATAGATTGGATAATACAAATTCCTTGGAATAAAAAAAACAAAATAAAAAAAGATCTTAAAGAAGCGAAAACTATCCTAGATTTAGATCATTTTGGTTTAGAAAAAGTAAAAGAACGAATTTTAGAATATTTAGCTGTTCAAAGTAGAATTAGTAAAATGAAAGGACCTATATTATGTTTAGTAGGCCCACCTGGCGTCGGAAAAACATCTTTGGGAAAATCTATTGCAAGAGCTACTGGAAGAAAATATATCAGAATGGCTTTAGGTGGAATTAGAGACGAAGCAGAAATTCGAGGACATAGAAGAACATATATTGGTTCCATGCCTGGAAAACTAATTCAAAAGATTACAAAATCAGGAGTAAAAAATCCACTATTTTTATTAGACGAAATAGATAAAATGTCCTATGACGTAAGAGTAGATCCAGCATCTGCTTTATTAGAAGTATTAGATCCGGAACAAAATACTACTTTTAATGATCATTACTTAGAAATAGATTATGATCTTTCTGAAGTAATGTTTATTGCTACTTCTAATTCTACAAACATTCCTGCGCCTTTGCTAGATCGTATGGAAATTATTAGAATTTCTGGATATACCGAAAATGAAAAATTAAATATAGCAAAATCTTATCTAAAACCTAAACAAATACAAAGAAATGCTTTAAAAAAAAATGAGTTAACAATAGAAGACTCTGCTATCATTAATATTATTCGATATTACACGCGTGAAGCTGGTGTAAGAAATCTTGAACGAGAATTGTCAAAAATATGTAGAAAATGCGTAAAAACATTAATTTTAAACAAAACTCTAAAAAATATAAATATAAACAAAGATAATTTACACTCATACCTTGGAGTTCAACGATTCGATTTTGGAAAAATTATCAATACCAATCAAATTGGACAGGTTATTGGATTAGCCTGGACTGAAGTAGGAGGAGAACTATTAACAATCGAAAGCGCTTGTATATCAGGAAAAGGTAAGCTGATTTATACAGGATCTTTAGGAGAAGTAATGCAAGAATCTATTCAAGCTGCATTAACTGTAGTAAGATCGCACGCAAAAAAACTAGGAATAAAAAACAATTTTCACGAAAAGCATGATATTCATGTTCACGTTCCAGAAGGAGCTACACCAAAAGATGGACCTAGTGCTGGAATTGCTATGTGTACAGCAATAGTTTCTTGCTTAACAAACAATCCAGTACGATCAGACATTGCCATGACAGGAGAAATAACTCTAAGAGGACAAATTCTAACTATAGGAGGGCTAAAAGAAAAATTATTAGCTGCTCATAGAGGCGGCATTAAAAAAGTATTAATTCCTCATGATAATAAGAGAGATTTAGAAGAAATTCCAAAAAATATTCTTTCAGGTCTATATATTCATCCAGTCAAACAAATTGAAGAAGTATTAAACTTATCATTAGAACGTATGCCTTACAATCCAAAATAACAAACATTTTATTTATAAGACGCTCTAAAACTCATATATAAGCTGGAAAATAATAAAATTATAATTACCAGCTTATATATAAATTATAATTCAAAACAATATTACATTAATAAATTATACGAAATCACTAATGACGATTAAAAAAAAAATAAAATTAATAATCTCTAATATAATCATACTAATATTTTTAGTAATAATTTTTTTTTCATTAGTTATTACAAAAATAAATTTTTACTCATTAATTAATAAAAAAAACTATATAATAAAAATTAATAATGAAAAAATTAATTTAAATGATTTTATAAAAATATACACCATAGAACTATTAAAATACAAAAAAAATATTGATCTAAACAATTTAAAATCATTACAAAATCGAATATATTTAAAAAAAATATATAAAAAAGTAATGTTAAATATAATCTATGAAACTTTGTTAAAACAATATATAAAAAAATTGAATATATTTGCAAAAAGTTCTGAAATTAAAAACTATATACACAATCAATCTATTTTCAAAGAAAATAACATTTTTAGTATTAAAAAATACTATTCTTTTCTTAATTCTATTAACATGAATTCTAATGAATATATAAATAAAATTGAAACCAATCTTAAAATAAATAAATTTATATCTTTTATTTCTAATTCAACATTTGTTTTAAAAAATGAAATGGAAAATTTAATACAATTACTATCACAAGTTAGAATGATTAAAATTGCTCCAATAAAAATCTCTAATATTTTCAAATATCTAATCGATAACAACCGTAATATAAAAATCCATCATATTCAACATAATAGAAATATCTTATTTTTATCAAAAAAAAATACACTTAATCCTTTCATGATTACTAAAAAAATAATATACGAACTCAATCATGGATCTAATAAGATACTAAAACAAATGAATATAAAGTTTGAAAAAAAACAATTTTTTTATAAGTTTGATCTAAATAAATTAGAAAAACTAATATTTAACCTTCCACATCCTACATATAAAAAAAATATTTATTTTAGTATTCTTAAAAATAATCACGACTTGTTATTAGTTCAATTTTATAAAATCAAATATATAAAATTTTCAAAAAAACAAAAAAATATTATTTTTTCACGATTACTTAAACACAATATAGAAACAATATTAAATTCCATTATTAATAACCTATATACAAAAGCTAACATTTCATATGGAAGAGAATTAACTAATTTAAATCAATACTTTTAAAATATTAAACTTTTAAAATTATATTTAAAAAATAAGATATATTAAATATTTTTAAAAAATTAATTTCAAATATATTAATTATAAAATAAGAACTAACTTAAACTAAATAGTTTCGTAATTATACATATAATTAAACACTATTAATTCAACTACCAGGACATTTTTGTGGATTTATTTAAGCAACTAGGTTGGTATTTTATACGAGAATGGAAACAATATTTAATAGCTATTTTTTTATTAATACTTATTTCTATTTTGCAATTATTTCCACCAAAACTAGTAGGATTACTAATAGATTCTATCGTAAAAAAAGAAATCCAAGGTATACAAACATTTTCTTGGATTATAATCATTTTATGCATTGCAATAATAGTTTATATTCTTCGATATATGTGGAGAATTTTTTTGTTTGGGGCTGCCTATAAACTTGCTATTGAGTTAAGAGTAAAAATTTACGACCATATTATCAAAAAAAATCAAATATTTTATTTAAAATATAAAACTGGAGACTTAATGACACGAATTACTAATGATGTAGATAAAGTAGTGTTCGCAGCAGGAGAAGGAGTACTAACACTAATTGATTCTTTAGTAATGGGATTATCTGTAATAATTGTTATGATTATTCAAATTAATTGGAAACTTACTATATTTTCTCTACTTCCAATGCCTATTATGGCTATAATAATAAATAAAATAGGTAAAAAAATATATCATAGTTTTCAGAAATCCCAAACAGCATTTTCATATTTAAATAATCATACACAAGAAAGCTTAAACAATATTAGTTTAATTAAATCTTTTGGATTAGAAAAATACCAAATGAAAAAGTTTTACAAAACCTTAAAAAAATTAGGAAAAAAAAATACTAAAGTAGCAGAGATCAATGCTATGCTCGATCCAATTATACATTTATCTATTTCTTTATCTAATTTGCTAGCAATAACAATTGGAGGATGGTTATTTTGGAATAAAACAATTAGTATTGGACAACTAACTAGCTTTATAATGTATCTTGGACTAATGATTTGGCCTATGCTTGCTTTAGCATGGATGTTTAACATAGTAGAACGAGGAAGTGCAGCATGGAATCGAATACAATCAATTCTTATTCAAGATATACAAAAAGAAAAGCAATATAAAACTATTCCAATTTACTTTAACAAATTACATGTAAATATTAAAGAGTTCTATTATTACAAATGTAAAACTAAAATACTAAAGAACATTAAATTTTCACTATATAAAGGACAAACTTTAGGAATTTGTGGCCCAACTGGATCAGGAAAGAGTACTATTCTAAAATTAATTCAACAACAATTTCTAATATCTAATGGAAAAATATCATATAATTCAATTCCAATTAACCAATTTAATATAAAAGAATGGAGAAAAAAAATAGCAGTAGTAGATCAAACGACTTTTTTATTTTCAGATACTATTTATAACAATATTTCAATAGGAAACACACGTGCTTCCAAAAAAGAAATAGAAGAAGTAGTTTATCTTGCCAACTTGCATAATGACTTGATTAATCTTCCTAATGGTTACAATACCCAAGTAGGAGAACGTGGAATAATGCTATCGGGAGGACAAAAGCAAAGAATTTCTATTGCTCGAGCACTATTAGCAAAATCAGAAATACTAATGTTAGATAATGCACTATCTGCAGTAGATGGAGATACTGAATCAAAAATATTGAACAACCTTAATACCTTTAAAAAACAAGGATACACGATAATTATTTGTACTAATAGAATATCTTCGTTAATTAATTTTAACAAAATCATAGTTCTTAACAATGGAACAATAATACAAAAAAATAAATATAATAAATAAATTTAAAAATAAAGCATATAACATTATATACTTTATTTTAAGAATTACTAAAATATTAAAAAATAATGAAGAAAAAATATAAAACAAAATATCTTATTACAAAGTTTTGGCCAATATTAAAACGATTACTTCATTATGGAACAAACCACAAAAAAAAATTAATATTAGGATTTATTTTCTTATTATTAGCTTCAATATTTGAAGTATTAGGACCAGTATTAATTAGTTACTTCATACAAACTAGCTTAATAAAGCATCATATAAATCTTTCTACATTACTTACAATAATAATAATCTATATGTTTTTACAAATCATATCAGCTATATTTAATTATTTTCAAGATATCATTTTTAATAAAATATCAATAAAAATAATTGAAGAATTACGACTTAATTTAATGTCATCAACGTTAAATTTGCCTATAAGTCAATTTAACCAACAACCTATTGGAAAACTAATTTCATGTGTGACCAATGATACAGAAGTTATTAAAGAACTATATGATACATTTATTACTACATTATTCCGTAGTATTATACTAATTTGCGTTACATTAATAACTATGTTTATATTAGAATGGAGAATGGCAAGTATAGCAATAATTATTTTCCCATTAGTGCTAATAATAACATTATTATATCAATATTACAGTCAACCTATACTAAAAAAATCTCGAAAATACATTACTAGAATCTACAATATTTTCCATGAGATCATTAACGGGATTAGTGTAATACAACAATTTGGATTAGAAAAAAAATTTAAAAAATATATAGAAAGAACAAGTAAATTACATTATTTTTCTCGAATGAAAATATTACAATTAGATAGTTTTTTATTAAGACCGTTACTTAATCTTTTTTCAACAATTATATTATGTGGATTAATTCTATTATTTAGTTTTTATCCAAAAGGATTTTTTGAAATTGGAACTTTATATGCTTTCATTACCTATTTAGGACGCCTAAATGAACCATTAATCACAATTGCTTCTCAGCAATCTATTTTGCAACAATCTATAGTAGCAGGAGAAAGAATATTTAAATTTATAGATATTCCAAAACAAAAGTATGGAAAAGATTCAATTAATTTAAAAAAAGGAGAAATACATATTAAAAATCTAAGTTTTTGCTATGATAATAACTGCAAAAATATATTGCAAAACATTAACTTACATATTTTTTCAAAACAATTTGTAGCATTAGTTGGTTATACAGGAAGTGGAAAAAGTACATTATCACAACTTTTAATGGGATATTACCCGATCAAAAAAGGTAATATTTATTTAGATAATAGAAATATAAATTCTTTAAATAAAAATGTTTTACGAAATGGAATTTCTATTGTTCAACAAGATCCAATTATATTGGATGATTCTATTTTTGAAAATATTACACTTGGAAAAAAAATTTCCGAGCAAGTAGTTTGGAATATTTTAAAAAAAGTACATTTACTAAAATTAGCACAGTCAATGCCAAAAGGCATACATTCTCCACTAGGAGAAAATGGAAACATTTTATCTATAGGACAAAAGCAACTATTATCCATTGCTAGAATTTTAATATCTAATCCAAAAATATTAATACTAGATGAAGCTACTGCTAATATAGATTTAGAGACAGAAAAAAAAATACAAGAAATACTATCTTCTATTAAATCCTATACTACATTGCTAGTTATTGCTCACAGGTTATCTACAATAAAAAATGCAGATAAAATTGCAGTATTTCATGAAGGTAAAATAGTAGAGGAAGGAAAACATAACTACTTAATAAATCAAAGAAAACATTATTGGAAAATATATAGAAATCAAAATAACATTTTTTAAAAAACAAATTTTAAATTAATTAATATAAGAATTTCTGTTAGCAATAATCATAATACCTGCATTACTTAATATGGCTGCTATCTTCCGATCCTGACCAGTTTTTTAAGACTACAGTATTAGAATACTAACAGAAAACTCTTGATTTTAAGAATACATGAAATTATCATTAATTGCAAACTTTTTGTTAAATTTACTAACATTAATAGCACCACATAGTAATTTATTAGTACTCTTTTTAAATATTTGTTATAAATGTAATTCAATGCTATTATCATAAACCAATGTAAACTAACTTAATGAAAATGAATTATCAAATCCTATCTAATAAATGGCGTCCTCAAAAGTTTAGTGAAATTATTGGACAAAAATATATTGTCATTGCAATATGTAATGGATTGAAATTGGGACGCGTACATCACACATGGTTATTCTATGGCGTTCGAGGTACTGGAAAAACTACAATTGCTCGAATTTTAGCTAAAAGTTTAAGTTGTAAAAAAGGCATTACACATACTCCATGTAGAATATGTTTAAATTGTCAAGAAATAGAAAAAGGAACGTTTATTGATTTATTTGAAGTAGACGCTGCTTCTCGAACTAAAGTAGAAGATATGAAAGAACTATTAGATAATATATATTATTTGCCTACAAAAGGAAGATTTAAAATTTATTTAATAGATGAAATTCATATGCTTTCTAAACATAGTTTTAATTCACTTTTAAAAATAATTGAAGAACCACCACAACATGTTAAATTTATTTTAGCGACTACAAATTTAGAAAAAGTCCCAAAAACCATTTTATCACGTTGTTTACATTTTCAACTAAAATCAATTAGCGCAAACGAAATTCTAAAACGAGTCAAATACATATTATCTCAAGAAAATATATTATTTGAACACGAAGCAATAAAATTATTATCTATAGAATCTGAAGGTAGTTTAAGAGACGCATTGAATTTAACAGAACAAGCTATTTCTATGGGAAATGAAAAAGTTTCGACTAAAATTGTAAAAAATATGTTAGGAAAGCTAGATAATCATCAAATATTTACAATAGTTTTAGCTTTATTAAAAAAAGATTCTAAAAAAATACTATTATTACTGGAATATATAAATAAAATTGATGTTGATTGGGAATATATATTGATAGAAATTCTCAAATCATTATATCAAATAGCTATGTTAAAAATTTTTCCTAAAATAAACAATGACCATTTTTTTTGTAATAATCAAGAAGAAAATGAAAAAATGTATCAAATCTCAAAAATAGCTAAATATACTGATATTCAACTATATTATCAAACTATATTAATGGGTAAAAAAGAACTAAATATAGCTCCAAACCATCAAATTGGAGTAGAAATGACTTTATTACGCGCATTAAATTTACATACAACTCCAATAAAAGTTAATATTATCTAAAAAATAATTAAAATTACAATAATAGTATCAATATAAAAATTTTACTAATTAAATTAACACGGAAAATACAATGTTTTCTAAAACTAGATTGAACGATTTAATGCAACAAGCACAAGATATACAAAATAAAATGAAAAAAGTGCAAAAAGAAGTATCTAATATAGAAGTTATAGGAGAATCTGGGGCTGGAATTGTAAAAGTTACATTACTCGGATCGAGAAATTGTAAAAAAATTGAAATAGATCCTACTTTAATAGTTAAAAACGAAAAAGAAATATTAGAAGATCTAATAGTAGCAGCTTTTAACGATGCAACAAGACGTATATTAGAATTGCAAAAGCAAAAAATGTCTTCTATTTCATCTGATATTCCATTTTCTAACGACCTAAATATCTCTTTTTAAAAATAAATACTTAAAAGTATGTAATTATTATATTAAAAGTTAAACTTTTAATTTAAAAATAAAATTTTATAATATAATCGTACATTTAATATATAAAAAACTATATAAATATATTAAAAAATATTATTATATTTAATATAGATAATTTTATCATTTATGTTTAGAATATAATTAAATAATATTTATATTAAATACGCTTTAAATTTTACTAATTTTATCAAACATCCTTATTATGAGAATATTCCATGGATTCTAATAAAAAAGAAATACATGAGTTTCAATCAGAAACAAATGAAATATTACATTTAATGATTCACTCCCTATATTCTAATAAAGAAATATTTTTAAGAGAACTAATTTCTAATGCTTCTGATGCTATTGATAAACTAAAATTTAAATCAATATCTTTACCAGAACTGTATGAAAAAGATACCAATATGCATATTAGAATTCATATAGACAAAAAAAATGGTATCTTAACAATTAGTGACAATGGTATTGGAATGACATATCAAGAAATAATTAGTAATTTAGGAACTATAGCAAAATCTGGAACAAAAGAATTTCTAAAATCTTGTAACAAATCTATTCAAAACAAAAATGACTTAATTGGACAATTTGGAGTGGGGTTTTATTCAGCTTTTATTGTATCTAAAAAAATAATAGTAAAAAGTAGATTTGGGGGTTTAAAAAGCAATGAAGGTGTATTGTGGGAATCTGAAGGAAAAGGACAATATGAAATAAGCAAAATTAATAAAAAAAGTAGAGGGACAAAAGTAATCCTATACTTAAAACCAGAAGAAAAACTATTTTTAGAATCATGGACTATACGAAATATCGTTAATAAATATTCTAATCATATCTCAAATCCAATAGAAATAAACGTATTCGACGAAAAAACAAAAACTAATAAATGGGAAAAGATCAACCAAGCTCAAGCGCTATGGACCTTAAACAAATCTGAAATTAAAGATGAAGATTACAAAGCTTTCTATAAGCAACTTTGCAATGATCCTAATGATCCTATCATATGGACTCATAATAAAGTAGAAGGTATTCAAGAATATACAATCTTATTATTTATTCCATCAAAATCAGATTGGGATATTTGGAATAGAGAGAATAAACATGGTTTGAAATTGTATATAAAACGAATATATATCATGGATGATGCTGAACAATTTTTACCAAATTATCTTCGATTTATAAAAGGGGTTATTGATTCAAATAATTTACCATTAAATGTATCTCGAGAAATATTACAAAATCACGAAATTATAAAAAGTTTAAAAAAAACACTTACTAAAAGAGTACTAAAATTACTGAATAACTTATCTAAAAACGTTGATTCATACAAATTATTTTGGTCTCAATTTGGACTAGTATTAAAAGAAGGCCCAGCTGAAGATCCAGAAAACAAAGACACTATTGCTAATCTTCTACGATTTCATTCAATGAAACAAAATTCTTTAGAAAAAATGATATCCTTGAAAGATTATGTTAACAATATGAATAATGCACAAGAAAAAATTTACTTTATTACAGCAGACAGCTATTCTTCTGCTATAAATAGTCCTCACTTAGAATTGTTTAGAGAAACAAACATCGACGTATTATTATTGACTGATAAGATAGACGAATGGATGATGAATTACCTTACTCAATTTGATGGAAAATCATTTCAATCAATTAGTAAACATGATGAATCTATTGAAAAATTAAATAGCAACACTGATAAGTTTCAAAAAAATTCAAACATTGATGATATGAATTCTTTATTAGAAAAAATAAAAAAAGTATTAAAAAATAAAATAAAAGATACTCGCTTCACTTATAAATTAACACATACTCCTGCTATAGTAGTTACAGATTCTAATGATATGACTACACAAATGGCAAAGTTATTTTCTGCTGCTGGGCAATCCGTCCCTGAAATAAAATATATTTTTGAAATTAATCCACATCATCCATTAATAAAAAAAATACATAAAGAAAAAGATGAAAACAAAATTAAAAATTGGATAAAAATATTATTTGATCAATCATTACTAGCAGAAAAAAATACTTTAAATAATCCTAGTAAATTTATAACTAGAATTAATAATTTCTTAATAAATTGCAATTAATTTTAAAAATATAAAAGTAACATTGACTAAAATATATTTATATTATCTGATAGAAAGATATATTTATTTAAACTGAAAGGTATAAGAAACATGCGAATTGTTCTACTTGGAGCACCAGGATCAGGAAAGGGAACACAAGCTGAATTTATTGCAACACAATATCACCTTCCAATAATATCTGTTGGAGAAATACTAAGAAAATCAACAAAAAATGATACTTCAATAAGTAAAACAATCAAAAATACTATGAACAATGGAAAATTGATTTCAGATACAATAATTATAAAATTAGTAAAAAATTATATTTCTCAAACAACTCGAAATCCAGGATTTATACTTGATGGATTTCCAAGAACAATTGCTCAGGCTAAAACAATTGAGAACAAAGAAATAAATGTTGACTATATTTTTGAATTTAAGATACCTTCTCAAATAATTCTAGAACGTATTAAAGGAAGACGAATTGATCCTATTTCAGGAAAAACTTACCATTTAAATACCGAAAATTATTCTAAAAATTTAAATAAAATAGATTTAGCCCGAAGGATTGACGATAGTGAAATAATTATCAAAAAAAGATTAGAAGAATATAAAAAATTTACAATACCCCTTATAAATCACTTTAACAAAACTTTAAATACCAAAAATTTTAAATATTATACTATAAATGGAACTAAAACTATACAAGATATTAACAAAAAGATTAAAAATATCTTAAATAAAGATACAAAACTACAAAACTTATTTTAATTTAAATATAATATTTTTATGCGCTCTATAGGATTTGAACCTATGACCTACGGCTTAGAAGGCCGTTGCTCTATCCAACTGAGCTAAGAGCGCAAAATTTTCTTTAAGTATCTAAAATAAAGAGTAGACTATTGTTAATATTCAGTATTAATTTTTTATTAATATAACATAAAATTCAATATAAATTCTATAAAAATATTGTACCATTAATTTTATTAAAAAAATTATTTATTTTAGAAACTATAAAATATATCAAAAATTAATTGAGTCTATTAAATGTTTAAAAAAATTCTAAATGGAAAAAAAGTTGCTGATGAAATTCAGAAAAAAATAAAAAAACAAATTGATGAAAGACTAATGTTAGGAAAACGACCTCCAGGATTAGCAGTAATATTAATAGGACATCATATAGCATCACAAATTTACGTAAATAAAAAAATAACATCTTGTAAAAAAGTAGGATTTGCTTCAAAAGTGTGGAATTTCTCTAAACATATTCAAGAAGAAAAAATAATAAACCTTATCAAAATATTAAATCAAGATACAAATGTTGATGGAATATTAATACAACTACCTATACCTAAACACATTAATATTAAAAATATATTTAATAGTATTATTCCTAATAAAGACGTAGATGGGTTTCATCCATATAATATAGGCTGTTTATGCCAAAAAAATCCTAGATTGCGTCCTTGTACTCCATTAGGAATTATTACGATGTTAAAATATTATAATATTAATATACAAGGTTTACATGCTGTTATAATAGGAGCTTCGAATACTGTAGGTAGACCAATGAATTTAGAATTATTATTATCTGGATGTACTACTACAGTAACTCATAGATTTACAAAAAATATTAAATGTTTTATTAAACAAGCAGATTTGATAATCATTGCAATAGGAAAAGAAAAATTTTTAAAAGGAGAATGGATTAAACCAGGGGCAATAGTTATTGACGTAGGAATTAATAGATTAAAAGATGGAACAATAGTAGGTGACGTAGATTTTGAATCAGCAATATCATATGCATCATATATAACTCCAGTACCAGGAGGAGTAGGTCCTATGACTGTAGTAACACTATTAAAAAATACTTTAAAAGCTTGTATTGAATATAATAGTTAAATGTAAAATATATAAATATTTTAAAATAACTATAAATTATATATTTTCAATATAACTATTTCAATTTTCTCCAAAAAGTATTATATTTAGAATCTTCTAAAACAATACCTAAATTTAATAAGTTATTTCGTATTTTATCTGCTTTTATCCAATTTTTTATTTTTCGTGCATTATCTCTTTTTTGTATTAAAAGATTGATATTACTAATTTCATCAGAAGAAAATTTATCAATTTTTTGAAAAAAATATTCTGGATCTTGAAATAATATACCTAAAATATTACCTAATTCTCTTAATCTATAAGCTAAAACTATAATTTCATTATTATCATTTCTATCACTACATTTTAATTTTAAAATATTTATTCTATGAGACATTTTCAACAATATAGATAAAGCAACAGGAGTATTAAAATCATTATTTAATGCTTTGCAAAAATCTAATTTAAAAAGAGAATAAGAACAATAATTCGTTAAATTTAAACTATTAAACATAGTAAAATCAATATTTCTTAAAGAAAAATATAATTTCTTCAACAATATTTCTGATTTTTTTAAATTTTCTTCATAAAAATAAAGTGGATGTCGATAATGAGTAGACAATAAAAAAAAACGAATACTTTCTGAATCATAACGAACTAAAAGATCTTTTAATAATAAAGCATTTCCTAAAGATTTAGACATTTTTTTATTCTTTACAATAACTAATTCAGTATGCATCCAATGATTTACAAAAAATTTTTTATTAATACAAGTAGATTGCGCTAACTCATTTTCATGATGAGGAAATAATAAATCTTTCCCACCACCATGAATGTCTATTCTATCTTTTAAAATAGATGAACTCATAGATGAACACTCAATATGCCATCCAGGACGTCCTTTTCCCCAGGGGGAGTTCCAACAAAATGTTTCATGTTTTTTTAATAATTTCCATAAAACAAAATCTGATGGATTACGTTTATTTAAGTTTTTAGATATACGTACTCCAATTTTTAAATTATCTATTAACTGATTAGACAATAACCCATAATTTAAATACGTATCAATAGAAAACATAACATCTCCACAATTTGATACATATGCGTGCTTACTATTTAATAGTTGTAAAATAAACTGAATTATAATATCTATATTTTCAGTGGCACGAGGCTCATAATCTGGAGATACAATATTTAAATTTAAAAAATCTTTATTCATTTGATCAATCATACGATTGGAAAGACTAAAAATCGTTTCATTATTTTCAATAGATTTAGCAATAATTTTATCGTCTATATCTGTAATGTTACGAACATACTGTAACTTATAACCACAATAACGTAAATAACGTAAAACTATATCAAAAAAAATAAAAGTACGACCATGTCCAATATGACAAAAATCATATGAAGTAACACCACAAACATACATTTTAATTATTTTATCTGTATTTAATTTTAGTATTTCGTGTTTTTGTGTAAAAGAATTAAAAATATTCAACATAAATATCTATTTTCAAAGTTAAAGTTATATCTATTATAACAATATAATTAATATTTTTATATTATCATATCCATGCTACAATATTAAAGTAACCCAAATTAATTCTTAAATATTACAACTTTAAATATCTAATGTTTAAAATATCAAAATTATAAAATTATATAAATTTTAATAACTAATCATATAAAATCATTTATTTATACTTTTCATTAATACTAAATAATATCAACATTTATTTATATAATATTTTCCAATCATATAGTTTTTAAATATTAAAAATATTAAAAATTTAATTCCTATATGTATGTACAATATAAAATATTTATAAATGTATTCTAAAATGCATTTAATTTTATTATTTAAAATTCTAAAATGTATATTTAACATACTTATAAAGTAAGTAATTAAAATAATATAAAATGTAAATACAAATTATGCTTATAGTATACATTACTTGTCATGAACTAAAAATATAATTTTAAAAAATCGATAATACAGGAACGGATATGAAAAATAAACTTGAAAAAATGTTAAAATTTCCTTGTTTATTTACTTATAAAGTTATTGGATTAGCACAGCCTGAGCTAATTGATCAAATAATAAAAGTAGTTCAATGTAAATTACCAGGTGATTATATTCCGCAAACAAAATCTAGTAATAAAGGTAATTATCTGTCTGTTTCTATTACAATTTTTGCTAATAATTTTGAACAAATAGAAAGTTTATATCATGAACTCAGCGACATAAACATAGTTCGAATGGTACTATAAATTTACTTTTATAAAAACTATCTCACATAATAATTTAAAATTATTTATTCTACTTTAAATTATTTAAAACATGTAATGCAGCAAGATAAGCTGCATTACAAAAAATTAAAATATTTATAATTGTTTCAACAAATATTATAGACTAATGACATTAGCCGCTGATGGCCCTTTTGCTCCTTCGGTAATTTCAAATTCAACACTTTGACCTTCTGACAAAGTTTTAAATCCGTTGCTTTGGATAGCTGAAAAATGAACAAAAACATCTTTGCTTCCATCTTCAGGAGTAATGAAACCAAACCCTTTAGATTCATTAAACCACTTTACATTACCTTTAATCTTAGACATCTATATTACCTTCACATGAAAATATACACTAAACTTAAATGACAAGCTAGTACAACGATTATTGATTATTTTATTATTAACTTCAATAAAATATTGTTAATACAACAGTAACATTAAATCTAAATTAATAAAATTAAATATTATTTTTAATAAAGATTACTTTTACTTCTTAATATATAACTTTATGTAGTTTAATATCATTATAAAATTAATTCTAATCACAACTACATGTAAAAAAAAATCCGAAACAATTCGGATTTTTTTACAACCTGGCATTGTCCTACTCTCACACGAGGAAACCCCGTACTACCATCGGCGTTGAAATGTTTCACTTCTGAGTTCGACATGGTTTCAGGTGGTACCATAACACTATTTTTACCAGGTTGTTTAAATATTAAATATTAAATATTAAATGTTAAATATTAAATATTAAATTTATCGATATTTAAATTATCAAAATCGGATTACAAGAAATTCAATTTTATTATAATATTATTTAAACATCTCTGGTGTTGTAAGATTAAGCCTCTCGGGTCATTAGTACTGGTTAGCTCAACACATTACTATGCTTACACATCCAGCCTATCAACGTCGTAGTCTCCAACGTCCCTTCAGTAAGCATTAACATGCTTCAGGGAAGACTAATCTTGGAGCAAGTTTCGTGCTTATATGCTTTCAGCACTTATCTTTTCCGCATTTAGCTACCGGGCAATGCCATTGGCATGACAACCCGAACACCAGTGATGCGTCCACCTCGGTCCTCTCGTACTAGAAGTAGACCTCCTCAATCTTCCTACGCCCACGGCAGATAGGGACCGAACTGTCTCACGACGTTCTAAACCCAGCTCGCGTACCACTTTAAATGGCGAACAGCCATACCCTTGGGACCTGCTTCAGCCCCAGGATGTGATGAGCCGACATCGAGGTGCCAAACACCGCCGTCGATATGAACTCTTGGGCGGTATCAGCCTGTTATCCCCGGAGTACCTTTTATTTGTTGAGCGATGGCCTTTCCATACAGAAACCACCGGATCACTAAGACCTGCTTTCGCATCTGCTCGCGTTATCACGCTCACAGTCAAACTGGCTTATGCCTTTGCACTAACCTTACGATGTCCAACCGTAATTAGCCAATCTTTGTACTCCTCCGTTACTCTTTGGGAGGAGACCGCCCCAGTCAAACTACCCACCAGACACTGTTTCTGCACCGGATTACGGTACTAGATTAGAAAATTTACCATTAAAGGGTGGTATTTCAAGGTCGACTCCACTTAAACTAGCGTATAAGATTCACAGTCTCCCACCTATCCTACACATTAAAAATAAATGTTCAATGTCAAGTTATAGTAAAGGTTCACGGGGTCTTTCCGTCTTGCCGCGGGTACACTGCATCTTCACAGCAATTTCAATTTCACTGAGTCTCGGGTGGAGACAGCCTGGCCATCATTACGCCATTCGTGCAGGTCGGAACTTACCCGACAAGGAATTTCGCTACCTTAGGACCGTTATAGTTACGGCCGCCGTTTACCGGGGCTTCAGTCTAGAGCTTTAGGTTTCCCTTGACCCCTTCAATTAACCTTCCGGCACCGGGCAGGCGTCACACCGTATACTTCCACTTTCGTGTTTGCACAGTGCTATGTTTTTAATAAACAGTTGCAGCCAGCTGTTATCTTAGACTGATTTCAGCTTATAAAAGTAAATCTTACATACTTAATATCAGTGTGCCTTTTCCCGAAGTTACGGCACTATTTTGCCTAGTTCCTTCACCCAAGTTCTCTCAAGCGCCTTAGTATACTCTACTTAACTACCTGTGTCGGTTTCTGGTACGATTTAATGTTATCTATAGCTTAGAGGCTTTTCTTGGAAGTTTGGTATTAGTTACTTCACTATAAATAATAGCTCGTCATCACGCCTCAGATTAAAGAAAACCGGATTTGCCTAATTTTCATACCTACACGCTTAAGCCAGGATAACCGTCACCTGGTTAACTTAACCTTCTTCGTCCCCCCTTCGCAATAACATTAAGCACAGGAATGTTGACCTGTTATCCATCGATTACGCCTTTCGGCCTCACCTTAGGGGTCGGCTTACCCTGCCTCGATTACCGTTGGACAGGAAACCTTAGTATTTCGGCGAATAGGTTTTTCACCTATTTTATCGTTACTCATGTCAGCATTCGCACTTCTGATACCTCCAATATACTTTACAATATATCTTCATTGGCTTACAGAACGCTCCCCTACCCAATAAAATTTTAATTTTATTGCCGCAGCTTCGGTGCATAATTTAAGCCCCGTTACATCTTCCGCGCAGGCTGACTCGACCAGTGAGCTATTACGCTTTCTTTAAATGATGGCTGCTTCTAAGCCAACATCCTGGTTGTTTATGCCTTCCCACATCGTTTCCCACTTAATTATAACTTAGGGACCTTAGCTGGCGGTCTGGGTTGTTTCCCTTTCCACAACGAACGTTAGCACCCGCTGTGTGTCTCCCGTGATAACATTCTACGGTATTCGGAGTTTGCATCGGATTGGTAGACCGGGATGGTCCCCTAACCGAAACAGTGCTCTACCCCCGAAGATGAATTCACGAGGCGCTACCTAAATAGCTTTCGGGGAGAACCAGCTATCTCCCGGTTTGATTGGCCTTTCACCCCTAGCCATAGGTCATCCGCTAATTTTTCAACATTAGTCGGTTCGGTCCTCCAGTTAGTTTTACCTAACCTTCAACCTGCCCGTGGCTAGATCACCGGGTTTCGGGTCTGTATCCTGAAACTAAATCGCCTATTTAGGACTCGGTTTCCCTACGGCTCCCCTATTAAATATCGGTTAACCTTGCTACAGAATACAAGTCGCTGACCCATTATACAAAAGGTACGCAGTCACCCTTAAAAAACAAGGCTCCTACTGCTTGTACGTATACGGTTTCAGGTTCTATTTCACTCCCCTCACCGGGGTTCTTTTCGCCTTTCCCTCACGGTACTAGTTCACTATCGGTCAGTCAGTAGTATTTAGCCTTAGAGGATGGTCCCCCCATATTCAGACAGGATTTCTCGTGTCCCGTCCTACTTTTCGAACGTATAATATTAGCAATTTTCGTGTACAGGACTATCACCTTATATTGTATATTTTTCCAAATAATTCCACTAAAAGCTAAAATATAACTATGTTCTAGGCTGTTCCCCTTTCGCTCGCCACTACTTAGGGAATCTCGTTTGATTTCTTTTCCTCGAGGTACTTAGATGTTTCAGTTCCCTCGGTTCGCCTTGTTAATCTATGAATTCAATTAACAATGATACTGTTTTTAGTAGTATCGGGTTTCCCCATTCGGATATTATCGGATTATAATGTGTCATATCAACTAACCGATACTTTTCGCAGATTAGCACGTCCTTCTTCGCCTCTGACTGCCAAGGCATTCACCATATACGCTTTTATGCTTAACCTTACAACCCACAGATGTTTATATTAATTTTAATATGAATTTTCTTGATTCCGAATTTTTAAAGAGCTAAAACTTTTTACTTAATTTACAATATTTATAAGTGTTTCATAAATAAGGTATAAGAATAACACATTAATATAATATAGTATACAAATAATTTTAATATTTTTATACTTGTCCCCTAGGGGATTTGAACCCCTGTTACCGCCGTGAAAGGGCGATGTCCTAGTCCTCTAGACGAAGGGGACTAAATAATAATATATCAAACTAAACAAGTATCTTGTAAAAGTATTAAATAACTACAATAATTTAAATTATATATTTAATACCTATGTTACATAACGAGCAAAAAGAGTCAAGAGTTTTTTATAAATATTCACTTTTAATAAGCAACTTATTAGAAAATAAAATATTTTAAAATTAACTACGCCTTAGTTTAACGATAACTGATTCAATTTCTGGAAAAACATTATGCCATAAATAAAAAGAATATGCAGCTTGACTAACTAACATTCCAATTCCATCAGAAAACTTAGCAATATTATGATTTATACACCATGAAAGAAAAGGAGTAAACGTATCACTAGAATAATTAATATCGTAAAAATTAGTATGTCTATTTATTAAATGAGAAATAAAATTCCAATAATTATTTGTTTTTACATTTGCAATAGCATTAATTACTAAATCAAAAATATTATTTTTAAATTTCAAATCCGATAGAACAGAAATAGAACCAAATTTTTTAAAACTACTAACTAATTTTGTAGCACGATTCTTGGTTCTATTTAAAATAACAATATTGCAACCATAAGATAACAATGAAAAAATTATTCCACGAGCTGCACCTCCAGCACCTATTACTAAAATATTATCATGCCTTTTTAAAAATTTTAATCGTTTTAAATCATATAAAATACCTTTTCCATCAGTATTATCTCCTAAAATTTTTCCATTTTTTAACTTCTTTAAAGTATTCACTGATTCTGAAGCTCTAGCATAATCAGTTAATTCATCTGCTATCAAAAAAGCTTCTTCTTTAAATGGGCTAGTAACATTAGCTCCAATACCATTGCATAAAAAGAAATTAGTTATAAATTCATAAAATTTTCTTATTGGAACTAACGTATAATTATAATCACAAACTATGTTTGTTTGTTCGGAAAATAAACGATGAATAAGAGGTGATTTAGTATGATCAATGGGATTTCCAAAAACTGAAAACTTACTTAAATGATTTCTAAGCACAGCGTATTAACTCTCCACTTATAAGATTTATGATCTTGGACGGGTATTTATTATTACCTAATTTTCCATGAAAAATAGGAAAGTTTTTACCAAACTGGTTTACAATCTCTTCATACGTTTTACATGGCTTTAGACCAGAAAGATTAGCACTAGTAGATACTATAGCTGTTCCAAATGCATTACATAATTGTTGAATAGAAATATGAGAACTAATACGGACTGCCAAAAAATTAGATTTTCCAGTTAACCAGTATGGAACTGAAGATCTAGCTGGAACTAAAAAAGTAATAGGGCCAGGCCAATTTTTAAACATAACTTTCTTATGTTGAAAAGATAATTTATGCTCAGAAATATATGATTTAATTTGACTATAATGAGATGCTACTAATATTAATCCTTTACTCCATTTTCTTTTTTTTAATTTAAGTAACGTTGTTACTGCACATTTGTTATTTGGATTGCATCCTAATCCAAAAACTGACTCTGTCGGATAAGCAATAATACCATTATTATTTAATTTATTAATACATTCATACAATGATATTTTATTTATCATTATTTTATTTCCGTAATCAAAATTTATTACTAACACATTTAAAAATATAAGATAAATAATATTTAAATTGTTTTTATACTATCATTAAAAAATATAATTTTAAAAAATTTTGTTCATTTTATAAAAATACTTAGAAATAAAAAATATTATCTTTGGTTTTTAATTAAAAAAAGTTCATAATAAGATATAATTTATTATAAAAATATTAATATTTAAAAAATTATGTCTATTCTTGAAGTATTAAAATACCCTAATAGTCAACTTCGAATAATAGCAAAGCCAATTATAAAAATAAATAACTCCATTCATAAAATTATTAACAATATGTTTGAAACTATGAATTTTAAAAATGGTATTGGATTAGCCGCTACTCAAGTAAATATTCCCTTACAAATCATAGTAATTGATAATATTTCAGAAATAAAACAACCAATAACATTAATTAACCCCAAAATAATTCAATCAAACGGTAATATAAGTATAGAAGAAAGATGTTTGTCTATTCCAAATTATCAAGCATCAATACCTAGATCATCTCATATTGTCGTTACCGCTTTAAACTATTTTGGAAAAAAAATTAAAATAGAAGCTACATCTCTTCTAGCAATTTGTATTCAACACGAAATGGATCATTTAATTGGAAAATTATTAATCGATTATTTATCCAATGTTGAAAAAAGAAAAATACGAAAAAAAATCTTAAAAGATATCAAAAAATTATGACTCTAAACTATATAAAAATAAAAAAAATAAAAACATTAAATATTATTTTTGCAGGAACACCTGAATTTTCAGCACAACATCTAGTACACCTAATTAATTCTCAATACAATATTATTGGAGTACTTACTCAACCAGATCGACCTTCTGGAAGAGGACAAAATATAACTGAATCTCCAGTAAAAAATATAGCTAAAAAATATAATATTCCTATTTTTCAACCTAAAATTTTATTAAATAATTCAGAACTATACATTAAATTATGTAAAATACGTGCTAATTTAATGATAGTAGTTGCATATGGTCTAATTATTCCTAAAAAAATATTAAATATATTTTCTATAGGATGTATTAATATACATGCTTCTTTGTTACCTAAATGGAGAGGATCTACACCAATACAATCAGCAATTTTATCTGGAGATATAATAACAGGAATTACTATTATAAAAATAGATGAAGGAATCGATACTGGAAAAATAATATATTCAGAAACTTGTAATATAGACAAACATGAAACAAGTAAAAGTTTACAAGAAAAATTAAATAAAATAAGTTGTCGAGCAATATTGTTGGTACTAAAAAATATAGAATTAGGAAAATGTAAAACTGTTGTTCAAAGTCAACTCACTACTTATTCATATAAGATAAAAAAACAAGATGCTGAACTGAATTGGTTTCAAGATGCAATAACATTAGAAAAGCGCATACGAGCTTTTAATCCATGGCCAATATGCTTTTTTAAAATAAATAATAAACACATTAAAGTTTGGTCAGCTACAATTATTATAAAAGACAAAAAAAACACACATAAAGAAGGAGAAATAATATTAATTAATAAAAATGGATTACAAATACAAACTAAAATAAATATACTTAATATAGTAAAAATTCAATTACCTGGAAAAAAAATAATACACGCACATAATTTAAACAATTCTAGAAACAATTTTTTTACTTCTAATACACATTTAATTTAACTAAAAATTTCTAAATATAATTTTTTTATCTTACTTACGATATACTATAAAATTTATAAACACCGTTTATATAAAATATATAAAGTTAAATACATAATAGAAAATTATTAAATAATAAACCCTAAATCATTTATAATAAAAATATAAATCTTGTAATACGTTTAAAAAAATACATATTAATTTTATAAATATCTTAAAGTTAAATGTTAAAAAACAGAACGGCATGTAATGCCGTTTGTTATCAAAATATACTAATTTACTATATATAATAGAAATATATTCATTTTATTTAAAAAGCTTATCTTATGTATTTATTTTTGTTTCTTCAATCTATTGACTAATTGAATATACGCCATAGGTGCTTTATCACCAAAACGATAACCACATTTTAATACTCGAGTATATCCACCTAATCTATTTAAAAAACACGGACCTATGTCACTAAATAATTTAGAAACTATATCACTGTTCCTAATTTTAGAAAATACTAAACGCCTATTAGAAATTGAATTTACCTTAGATCGAGTTATCAAAGGTTCTACTATACGACGTAATTCTTTTGCTTTAGCTAACGTTGTTTTTATTATTTCATAATTTAATAACGCACATGCCATATTATTTAGCATAGACTTTACGTGGACACTATTTCTATTAAATCGACGACCAATTTTTTTATGTCTCATAAAAATGTAATCCTATCATGTAAATCTTAAAATACAATTTAATTTAATCATCTGAAATACTTATAGGAGGCCAATTTTCTAATCGCATACCTAGAGATAAATTTCTTATTGCTAATACATCTTTGATTTCAGTTAAAGATTTTTTTCCTAAATTAGGAGTTTTAAGTAATTCTACTTCAGTCTTTTGTACCAAATCTCCAATATAATGTATAGCTTCTGCTTTTAAACAATTAGCAGATCTCACTGTTAATTCTAAATCATCAACTGAACGAAGTAAAATAGGTTCAAATTCTGGTTTCTCTTCTTTAATCTCTGGTGCACGTATATCTCTTAAATCTACAAATGCTTCTAATTGATTTGATAAAATTGTAGCAGCACGACGAATAGCTTCTTCTGGATCAATAGTACCATTAGTCTCCATTTCAATTATTAACTTATCTAAATCAGTACGTTGAGCCACTCGAGCAGCTTCCACATTATATGCAATACGTTCTATTGGACTATAACATGCATCTACTAATAATTTCCCTATAGAATGTTCTCTATCTATTAAATTCATTCTAGAAGCAGCAGTAACATAACCTCTTCCTATTTCTATCTTAATCCTCATAACAATTGATACATTATCGTAAGTTAAATTACAAATAATATGATCAGGATTAATAATTTCTACATCACTATTATGTTTAATATCAGATGCTTTTACTACTCCTATCCCAGATTTATTAAGAGAAAGAACAACTTGACTTCTCCCGTACAACTTAACTGCTAATCCTTTTAAATTTAGTAAAATTTCAATAATATCTTCTTTAATGCCTTCTTTAGTACTATATTCATGAAGTACTCCATCAATTTCTACTTCCGTTACTGCGCAACCAGGCATAGAAGATAATAAAATTCGACGTAAAGCATTACCAAGAGTATGACCAAATCCGCGTTCTAACGGTTCAAGAGTAATTTTCGCATGCGTTATGCTAATATGTTCAATATCTACTAATCTCGGTTTTAAAAATTCATTTACAGAACTCTGCATTATTTTTCCTCTTTAATCTACATCTTATTTAGAATAAAGTTCAATAATTAAATGTTCATTAATTTCTGCAGATAAATTAGAACGCTCAGGAATTTGCTTAAATGTACCCTCCATTTTAGACGTATTTATTTCTATCCAAGACGAAATTTCACGTTGTTCTGCTAATTCTAAAGATGCTTTTACACGAGATTGTTTTTGCGATTTTTTACAAATGCTTATAACATCACCACAAGAAACTTGATAAGAAGGAATATTAACCATATTGTTATTTACTAAAATTGATTTATGACTTACTAATTGACGAGCCTCAGACCGCGTAGTAGCAAATCCTATTCTATATACTACATTATCTAAACGACTTTCCAATAAAATTAATAAATTTTCTCCTGTATTACCTTTTAATCTAACAGATTTCTTATAGTAATTTCGAAACTGTGATTCTAATATGCCATATAAACGCCGAACCTTTTGTTTTTCTCGTAATTGCATACCATAATCTGATAAACGCGATTTTTTAGAACCATGTTGACCTGGAAATTGTTCTAATTTACATTTGGAATCAATTGTTCGTATTCCAGACTTTAAAAATAAATCTGTTCCTTCTCTACGAGATAACTTTAACTTTGGCCCTAAATATCTTGCCACTTTTTATCTCCTAATCTAAAAATAATCTATACTCGACGTTTTTTAGGTGGACGACAACCATTATGAGGAATAGGAGTAACATCAGTAATGTTAGTAATACGGAAACCAGCAGAATTTAAAGCCCTAATTGTTGATTCTCTTCCTGGCCCAGGACCCTTTACCATTACTTCTAAATTTTTAACTCCATAATCTTTTACCATTTCTGAACAACGTTCAGCAGCAACTTGAGCTGCAAAAGGAGTAGATTTCCTTGATCCTCTAAAACCAGATCCTCCTGCAGTAGCCCATCCTAAAATATTCCCTTGTCTATCAGTGATAGACACAATAGTGTTATTAAAAGAAGCATGAATGTGTGCTATACCATCTAATATTTGTTGTTTAGTACGTTTTTTAATACGAACCGGTTCTTTTGCCATCATATAGACCTTATATTATTTTTTTACTAGTTTACGAAAATCTTTTCTAGTACGAGCATTAGTTTTAGTCCTTTGACCACGAACTGGAAGGTTTTTCCGATGACGTAATCCTCGATAACAACCAAGATCTACTAAGCGTTTTATATTTAAATTAGTTTCCCGACGAAGATCACCTTCAACGATAAACTTAAGTACCTCATTCCTCAATGATTCTACTTGACTTTCAGTTAAATTATGTACTTTAATATTTTCATTTATACCTGTTAAAGTACAAATTGATTTAGATCGTTTTTTACCTATACCATATATATTCATTAATGCAACAACGATATGTTTATTATCAGGAATATTAATACCTGCTATACGTGCCATAATAAAGTCCTATTAAACATGTTATATTTATATTAATACAACTTGTACTAATATACCATATAGTTACTCGTAACTTGTTTTTTATAACTTATTACAAATAAAATAAACGTTTTTCAATAATCATCCTTGACGTTGTTTATGTTTTGGATCCGTACTACAAATAATATGAATAGTATTATTTCTACGAATAATTTTACAATTTCTACAAAGCTTCTTTACTGAAGTTCGAACTTTCATAATTATAGCCTATAATGGAAACAATTTTAAAAATTTAAATTAGATTTTTTTAATACAGATTCATACTGAGTAGACATAATATACGTTTGTATCTGAGAAATAAAATCTATAATTACCACTACAACAATTAATAGCGAAGTACCACCAAAATAAAAAGGAACCCCCATAAATATACGCATAAACTCCGGGGTCAAACAAATAAATATCATATAAATAGAACCAATCAAAGTTAATCTCAACATTATTTTATTAATATATTTAGCTGTCTGAATACCAGGTCTAATTCCAGATATAAAAGCTCCAGATTTCTTTAAATTATCTGCTGTTTCACGGGGATTAAAAACTAGTCCAGTATAAAAAAAGCAAAAAAAAGTGATAGCTATTATATAGAAAAATACATATAACGGTTGGTTAGGTTGCAAATAAAAAGAAACATTAACTAACCATTTCCAATGATGCCCTCCACCAAACCAAGATACTACAGAAACAGGAAATAATATCACACTAGATGCAAAAATTGCTGGAATAACACCTGCCATATTTAATTTTAGCGGAAGATGTGTATTTTGCTCAGAATAAATTCTACGATTATAATAATTTTTCGCATAATTAACGCTAATTTTTCTATAACTCCTTTCCATAAAAACAACAAAAAATGTAACTAAAAATACAATTGCTACAATTAAAAAAAATAACAATAAATGCAAACTACCCTGTCTAACTTTTTCTATTGTACTCCCAATAGCCACAGGTAAACCGGATACAATACCTGAAAATATTATTATCGAAATACCGTTTCCAATACCTTTTTCAGTAATTAACTCACCTAACCACATTAAAAAAATAGTACCCGTAACCAAACTAATAATAGAAATAAAATAAAAATATATATTAGGATTAATAACTAAATTATTTAATCCAGATATATTTGGTAAACTTATTGATACACCAAACGCCTGTAGTCCAGCCAATATCAAAGTAGTATATCTTATATATACATTAATTTTTTTACGACCAGTTTCTCCATCTTTCTTCATTTCTATAAATTTTGGATATACTAACGTAAGTATTTGTATAATGATTGACGCTGATATAAAAGGCATAATGCCTAATGCAAAAATTGATGCTCGACTTAAAGCTCCACCAGAAAACATATTAAACATTTCTACAAGAGTGCCTTGTTGATGTTGTAATAATTGTGACAATACTAAAGTGTCTATTCCAGGAATAGGAATAAATGATCCTATTCTAAAAATTATTAATGCAACAAAAACAAAAAAAATTCTTTTTCTTAACTCACTGTATCTAGTATTTATATTTTTAAAATTTTTTTTAACAATTTTCTCTATCATAATATCTATTAATTATTCCTGAATTGTTCCACCAGAAGATTCAATCATATTACGTGCTCCCTTTGTAATATGCAATCCACGAATGGTTAGCGGAATAGTAATATTTCCAAATAATATTATTTTAACAAATTTAACATTATTATTAACTAAATTATGCTTTTTCAACAATTTTAAATCTACTATCTTATTCGAAAACTTTGATAATTCCGATAACCTGATTTCAGTTTTCTCTTTCATTTTCATAGAAATAAACCCATATTTTGGAATACGTCTATGAAGTGGAGTTTGACCGCCTTCAAATCCTTTATTAACTTTTCCACCAGAACGAGATTTTTGACCTTTATGTCCTCTTCCTGCAGTTTTTCCTAAACCTGATCCAATACCTCGACCTTTTCTTTTACACTTTTTTCGCGAACCATTTGCCGGAGCTATACTATTTAAATACATATTAACTATTCCTAATCAACAAATACTGAAGTTACTTTCAACATATAAGATAATTGTTTTATCATTCCTCGAATAGAAGATGTATCCTGACGTTGCACTGTATGCCCTATACGACGTAAACCTAATCCAATTAAAGTAGCTTTATGTCTTGGTAATCGTCCTATTGAACTTTTGTTCTGAGTAATACTAAAATATTTAGCCATTTTATTTTACCATAATATCTTTAATTAATTTGTTACGCTTAGCTGCTATCATTGATGGAGATTTCATATTTTCTAAACCAGATATAGTTGCTCGAACTACATTAATAGGATTAGTTGATCCATAAGTTTTTGCTAATACGTTATGAACACCTACTACTTCTAAAACTGATCTCATTGCACCACCAGCAATAATACCAGTACCTTCTGAAGCCGGTTTCATAAATACATTCGAACCAGTATGAGATCCAATAATAGGATGTTGCAATGTGCTTTTGTTTAATTTAATACTAATCATGTTGCGACGTGCTTTTTCCATAGCTTTTTGAATAGCCGAAGGAACTTCACGAGCTTTTCCATATCCGAAACCTACTTTTCCATTACCATTACCTACTACTGTTAAAGCAGTAAATGAAAAAATTCTTCCGCCTTTTACTGTTTTTGAGACACGATTGACAGAAATTAATTTTTCTTTTAAATCTAAATTGTTTTTTTTATCAATGTACATTGCCATTGTATTGTTTTATCCTAAAATTGTAATCCCACTTTTCTAGCTGAATCAGCTAAAACTTGAACTCTTCCATGATATTGAAAACCAGAACGATCGAAAGAAACTTTTTTAATTCCTTTTTTTAAAGCTCGTTCTGCAATAACTCTTCCAATAATAATAGCAGCTTCTTTATTACCTGTATAACTAATTAACGGTAATAATTTTTTTTCAAGAGTAGAAGCAACTACCAAAACTGAAGCATCACCAGGAGAAATAATTTGTGCGTAAATATGTTTAGAAGTACGATGGATAACTAAACGAATAGATCGTAATGATTTTAGTTTACATCGTACTTTAGTTGCTCTACGAATACGAGCTTTCTTTTTATTAACTAAAGACATCATATTATTTCTTTTTAGCCTCTTTTATACGTATAACTTCATCATTATAACGAATTCCTTTCCCTTTATATGGCTCTGGTACTTTATAAGATCTTATATCAGCTGCTACTTGTCCAACTAATTGTTTATCAGCTCCTTTAATAACGATTTCTGTTGAAGATGGGCATTCTATAGTAATACCTACTGGAACAAAATATTTAATTATATGAGAACAACCTAAATATAAATGAATCACATTAGTATTAATTATCGAAACCCTATAACCAACCCCTAATAATTGTAGTTTTTTAGAAAATCCTATTGTTACACCAATAATCATAGAATTAACTAATGATCTGGAAGTTCCGGCTTGTGCCCAACCTTTATAAGAATCAATTCTACTTTTAAAAATTAAATTATTATTCACATGAGTCACTAATACGCTATTATTTATAATATAATTAAGAGAATAATTGTCTTTTGTAACTGTGATATTCTGTTCAACTAATACAACATTAACTCCAGAAGGAACTACAATTAATTTTTTTGCTATACGAGACATATTTTTTTCCAATTAAGCCACATAACACATGATTTCACCACCAAGCGAAGCTCGACGTGCTGATTTATCAGTCATAACCCCTTTTGAAGTAGAAATAATAGCTATACCTAATCCAGCCATAACTTTTGGTAACTTATTCTTTCGATTATAAATTCGTAAACTAGGAGAACTAATTCTTCTTATATCTTCAATTACCGGTTTTCCACAAAAATATTTTAAAACTAATTCTAATTGAGGTTTAATAGAATCATTTTTTATAATATAATTTTTTATATATCCTTCCTCCTTTAATACAATGCTAATTGCTATTTTTAATTTTGAAGAAGGCATAGTTACTGATATTTTATTAGCTGTTTGACTATTTCGAATTCTAGTCAACATATCTGCTATAGGATCTTGCATAGTCATAATCATCACTCCAAAAAAATTAACAATTTAAATTTTTACCAACTAGCTTTTTTTAATCCAGGAATTTCACCTCTCATAGCTGCTTCTCTAACCTTAATTCTACTTAATCCAAACTTCCTTAAAAAAGCGTGTGGACGACCAGTTTGACGACACCGGTTACGTTGACGAATAGGACTAGAATCACGTGGAAATGTTTGTAATTTTAACATAGCATTCCAACGATCTTCCTTAGAAATTGTTAAATTGGATATAATAGATTTTAAACGATGTCGTTTTAAAAAAAATTTACTAGCTAATTTAACTCGTTTTACTTCACGTTCTTTCATTGATTGTTTAGCCATTTTACATTGTACCTTACTTACAAAATGGAAAATTAAAAGCAGATAATAACGCATGACCTTCACGATCAGACATCGCAGTAGTAGTAATAGTGATATTTACACCTCTAATCCGATCAATCTTGTCATAATCAATTTCAGGGAAAATTATTTGTTCACGAATCCCTATACTATAATTTCCTTTCCCATCAAATGATTTTCTGGATAAACCTCGAAAATCTCGAATACGAGGTATTGCTATAACAATTAATCGTTCTAAAAAATCCCACTTTCTTTGCTTTCGCAAAGTAACTTTACAACCAATTGGACATCCTTGGCGAATTTTAAAACTAGAAATTGATTTGCGCGATTTAGTAACTAATGGTTTTTGACCAGATATTTTAGCTAAATCGGCCATAGCATTATCAAGATATTTTTTGTCTATTGATGCCAATCCTACACCCATGTTCAAAGTAATTTTATCAATTCTAGGAACTTTCATAACAGAAGAATAATTAAATTTATACATCAGTTCTTTTAATACTTTATTTTTATAATAATTTTTAAAACATGGCACTAGAAACACCTCACTTCTACTTAATAAAAATATTATTTGATTTTAAAAATCTTACTTTTTTGTCATTTTCTATTTTAAAACCAACTCGATCTGGTTTCTTTGTATCAGGATTAAAAATAGCTATGTTAGAAATATGAATGCTAGCTTCTTTTTTCTCTATTCCTCCCGTTATATTTTGATCTGGAACAGATTTTCGATGTTTTTTTACTAAATTTATGCCTTCTATGATAACTCTTTTGTTAGAAAATACTTTTTTAACTACTCCAATTTTACCTTTTTCCTTTCCAGTAATTACTACAACTTTATCATTTTTTTTAATTTTTGCTGCCATGATTGTTTATTCTCTTTATAATACTTCTGGAGCTAATGAAATAATCTTCATAAACTTTTCATTTCTAAGTTCACGAGTAACAGGACCAAATATTCTAGTACCTAACGGTTGATTATTATTATTTAATATAACACAAGAATTAGTATCAAATCTAATAATAGACCCATCAACACGCCTTATTCCTTTTTTAGTTCTAACTATAACAGCTTTATAAACTTCTCCTTTTTTTACTTTACCTCTAGGTATAGCTTCTTTAATAGCTATTTTAATGATATCCCCTATATTCGCATATCTACGACGTGAACCACCAAGAACTTTAATACACATAGCAGAACGCGCACCAGAATTATCAGCTATATTTAAAATACTTTGCTCTTGAATCATTTTATATCCTTTAAAATAAAATACACATTTAATTTAAATATATGAGTAGCACTATTATAATACACAATAATAAACTTAATAAACTAAACATGAATAGCAAATATCGAATACTATTCATGTTAATATAAAACAGTATTTATTGTTAAATAATAGCTTTTTTAACAATACGCACTAAAGTCCAGGATTTTGTTTTAGAGATTGGACGACATTCACGAATCTCTACTACATCTCCTAATGAACATTCATTGTTTTCATCATGAATATGTAATTTAGTTGTTCGTTTAATAAATTTCTTATATAACGGATGTTTAACTACACGCTCAATAGAAATAACCGAAGATTTCTGCATTTTGCTACTAACTACACAACCTAATAATGTTCTAATATTATTACTCACTATACTTTCCTCTTTTAATTAGTAAAAAATTGATTCTAGCAATATTACGACGAACTACTCGCAACAAATGAGATTTTTGCAATTTTTTAGAAGAAAGTTGTAAACGAAGACTAAACTGATCTCTTAACAAATTGAGTAATTCAGCATTTAATTCTTTTACACTTTTTTTTTTGCTTCTTCTATAATCATGATACTGTTCTCTTAATTACAAACATAGTTTTTACAGGTAATTTTGACGATGCTAATCTAAAAGCTTCTCTAGAAAGTTCTTCAGATACACCATCAATCTCATATAATATTTTTCCTGGTTGAACTAAAGCAACCCAATATTCTACATTACCTTTTCCTTTTCCCATTCTTACTTCTAGAGGTTTTTTAGTAATTGGTTTATCTGGAAAAATACGAATCCAAATTTTACCCTGTCTTTTAATAGATCGAGATATAGCTCTTCTAGCTGATTCAATTTGACTAGCTTTCAACCTACCTCTTTCAACAGCTTTTAAACCATAAGATCCAAAATTGATATCTGTATCAATAGCTAAACCTCGATTGCGACCTTTATGCATTTTTCGAAATTTTGTTCGTTTTGGTTGTAACATTAGAATTATTCCTTACTTTTTATATTTTTTATAATGTTTTTTAGACTTAGTAAGAGGTTTTTCTAATTTCGGAACAGATGTAATACCACCTAAAACTTCACCTTTAAATATCCATACTTTTACACCGATAATTCCGTAAGTAGTATAAGCTTCAGATAAACTATAATCAATGTCAGCTCTCAAAGTATGTAAAGGAACTCTACCTTCACGATACCACTCTCTCCTTGCTATTTCTACTCCACCTAAACGCCCACTAATTTCTACCTTAATACCTTTAGCTCCTTGCCTCATTGTATTCTGTACAGCACGTTTCATAGCACGTCTAAACATTACTCTACGCTCTAATTGAGAAGTAATATTGTCTGCTACTAACTTTGCATCTAATTCTGGTTTTCTAACTTCAGAAATATTGATTTGAGCAGGCACACCTGTTATGTTCGTAACAGCAATACGCAATTTTTCTACATCTTCCCCTTTTTTCCCTATAACTATTCCTGGACGCGCACTGTATATCGTTATTCGAATACTTTTTGAAGGGCGTTCAATAACAATACGAGATATAGAGGCTTTAAATAACTTTTTTTTTAAAAATTCGCGAACTTTAAAATCACTATTTAAAGTTTCAGCAAAATTTTTAGTACTAGAAAACCATATAGAGTTCCAATGCTTAATTATACCTAATCGCATACCATTAGGATGTACTTTTTGACCCATTTATTCATTCTCCAACTATTATAGATGATCAGAAACAACTATAGTAATATGACTAGTACGCTTTAAAATTCGATCTGAACGGCCTTTAGCACGTGGCATCATTCTTTTCATAGTTGGGCCTTCATCAATAAAAATTTTTTTTATTATTAAATCGTTTGCATCAATACCATTATTATGTTCTGCATTCGCAATGGCAGATTGTAAAACCTTTTTAATTAATATCGATGCTTTTTTATTACTATAAATTAAAATGTTTAAAGCATCTGAAACTTTTTGACCTCTAATTAAATCAGCTACTAACCGAATCTTCTGAGCAGATGATCGAGCTTGACGATGTCTAGCAAAAGTTTCCATATTAAATTTTCCCTCTAACGTTTTTTAACCTTCTTATCAGATACATGACCACGATACGTGCGAGTAATAGAAAACTCTCCTAATTTGTGTCCTACCATGTCTTCAGTAATAAATATCGGAATATGCTGACGACCGTTATGAACTGATATTGTTAAGCCGATCATATTTGGAAAAATAGTTGAACGACGAGACCAAGTTTTTATAGGTTTTTTATCACAATCCTTAATAGCTTTTTCAATTTTTTCAAATAATGACACATCAATAAAAGGGCCTTTTTTAAGAGAACGTGGCATTCCCTTTCCTCCTTAAATTATTTTTTACGATTTTTTACAATAAATCGATCTGTTCGCTTATTTTTTCTAGTTTTTTTCCCTTTAGTTTGTAATCCCCATGGGCTAACAGGATGTTTCCCAAAATTCCTTCCTTCACCGCCTCCATGAGGATGGTCTACTGGATTCATTGCTGTTCCTCTAACAGTAGGACGAATTCCTCGCCAACGAGAAGAACCAGCTTTTCCTAATACCATTAACATATATTCTTCATTTCCTACTTCACCAATAGTTGCTCTACATTTCGATTCTAGACGTCTTATTTCTCCAGAACGTAAACGTAAAGTAACATATTTATCTTCTTTTGAAATTAATTGAACACTTGTTCCCGCTGATCTAGCTATTTGTGCTCCTTTTCCAGGTTTCATTTCCACATTATGAATCACGGTTCCAATAGGAATATTTTTCATAGGTAATACATTTCCAATCTTTATATCAGATGATGCTCCTGAAATCACTTTCGAACCAACTTTTAAACCTTTAGAAGCCAAAATGTATTTTCGTTCTCCATCTTTATATAATATTAAAGCAAGATTTGCAGACCGATTAGGATCATATTCTAATCGCTCGACAATAGCAGGAATGTTATCTTTATTTCTTTTAAAATCAATAATTCTATACGCTTTCTTATGACCTCCTCCTATATGACGAGTAGTAATACGTCCATAATTATTTCTACCTCCACTATTGTTTTTTTTATTTATTAAAGAAGAATAAGGTTTTCCCTTATATAAATTAGAATTAACTAATTTTACAACATGACGACGACCCGGAGATGTAGGTTTACACTTAATAATAGCCACTATCGGATTTTCCTTATTTCTCTTTTATTCTGTATTTCCAATAAAATTAACATTCTGTCCTTTTTTCAAAGAAACATAAGCTTTTTTCCAATCACTTAAATGACCTATACAATTATTCTTACGCTTCTTTTTTCCTTTTACAATCAATGTATTAATACAATTTACCTGTACTCGAAAAAGATTTTGTATAGTTGTCTTAATTTCCAATTTAGTTACATGAATAGGCACTTTTACTACTACAGTATTGAATTTTTCCGAAGAAATAGAAGATTTTTCAGAAATATGCGGAGAAAAAAATACTTTTAAAAGCTTTATTTTATCAATCATAGTAATAACTTCTCTATTTGTTTAATAGCTTCAGAAGTAATAATAATATTTTTATAAGTTATTAAATTCATTGGATCAATAATATTAATAGATTTAGCATTTATTCTATATAAATTACGAGAAGCTAAAAATAAATTATCATCCCTTTTTTTTGTTATAATTAAAACATCAGATACATTTATAGATTTCAATTTACTCACTAATAACTTAGTCTTAGGTTTATCTATAGAAAAATTTTCAAAAACTAAAAGACGATTTTTACGAATTAGTTCGGAAAAAACACTTCTTAACGCACCTCGATACATCTTTTTATTAATCTTTTGATGATAATTCTTAGACTTGGCTGCAAAAGTTACACCACCCGAACGCCATATAGGACTTCTTAAAGAGCCTGCTCTTGCACGTCCAGTTCCTTTTTGGCGCCACGGTTTCTTTCCTGATCCAGATACCTCTGAACGACTTTTTTGAGCCTTAGTTCCTTGACGAGAACTAGACGAGTAAGAAACAATGACTTGATGCACTAATGCTTCATTAAAATTACAATTAAAAACAACATCAGATACATTAACAATATTTTGTTTATCTCTAAGCACTAATTCCACTATGCTTCACTCCTTTTACCTTAATCGCTGGTTTAATAATAAGATCACTTCCTTTTGAACCAGGAACTGAACCTTTTACCAGAAGCAAATTTCGTTTCAAATCAATTTTAATAATATCTAAATTTTGTACAGTCGTTCTATGATTTCCTAAGCGACCTGCCATTTTTTTACCTTTAAAAACTTTACCAGGTGTTTGATTCTGTCCAATGGAACCAGGAGCACGATGAGATAAAGAATTTCCATGGCTAGTATCTTGAGCTCGAAAATGCCATCTTTTTACTGTACCACAAAATCCTTTTCCCTTAGACTTACCAACGACATCAACTTTTTTTATATTCAAAAATAAGTTTAAATCTATGTTTTGTCCTACTTTAAAATCTGATATATTTTTAAAAATACGAAATTCCCATAAACCACGACCAGGTTTAGCACTGGATCGTAAAAAATGACCAACTTCTGATTTAATCAAATTATTACTTTTTTTTGTTCCTGTAGTAACCTGAATAGCATTATAATTATCAACATCTACAGTTTTAATTTGAACAACACGATTTTCTTGAACTTCAATCACAGTAACTGGAATAGATACACCTTCGTTTGAAAAAATACGAGTCATTCCTATTTTTTTACCAATTAAACCAATCATATTACTTTGATTCCTTTTGATCACTTAATGATACGAATTAACCCAAGCTAATTTGTACATCTACACCAGCTGCAAGATCTAATCGCATTAAAGCATCAACTGTTTTTTCAGTAGGTTCAACAATATCAATAAGACGCTTATGTGTTCGAATTTCGTACTGATCACGTGCATCTTTGTTTACATGAGGAGAAATAAGTACAGTAAACCGTTCTTTATGTGTTGGAAGAGGAATAGGTCCACGAACTTGTGCTCCAGTTCTTTTAGCTGTTTCAACAATTTCTGAAGTTGATTGATCAATTAATCTATGATCAAAAGCTTTAAGACGAATTCGTATTCTTTGGTTCTGCTGCATAAGACCAGAACTCCCATAATGTAAAAGATCATCAAACATTCTTCTTTTCAATCTTAAAAGAAATATGTTATTATTAAGTATTTAGTTTATAAAATAAGAATATATTTAAAAAAATTCAACGTAAATTACGAAAATATCACAAATTATTAAATAAAATATTCAATCATAAAATATAAATAATATTCAAATATAAATAAGTTGTAAAATATTTTAATATTAGTAACTATAATATAATGTGATATACTATGCTAACATTTAAAAATTTTCTCTAAATCATTATAAAGCATGAAGTAAGAAAATTCATTACTTTTTTATAATTTATATTACAATTTAAATAATTTTATTTATTTTATTTAAAACAATAAAAAATCAAGAAAAGATCTAAATTATAACTTCTTTTCTTGACTTGATATAAATAATATACAGAATATGTTATTATTTAATTAATAACTTTAACTACAATTCCAGCACCTACAGTCCTTCCACCTTCACGAATAGCAAATCGTAATCCATCGGCCATAGCAATAGGATGAATTAACGTAACAACCATTTTTATATTATCTCCAGGCATAACCATTTCTACTCCTTCTGGTAATTCAATATAACCAGTTACATCCGTAGTACGAAAATAAAATTGTGGTCTATATCCCTTAAAAAATGGTGTATGACGTCCACCTTCTTCTTTAGATAATACATACACTTCAGATTCAAATTTTATATGCGGAGTAATAGCTCCTGGCTTTGATAGTACTTGACCTCTTTCAATATCATCACGTTTAGTCCCCCGTAATAATACTCCAACATTTTCTCCAGCCCGTCCCTCATCTAATAGCTTTCGAAACATTTCTACACCAGTACATATAGTTTTAGAAGTAGGCTTAATACCTACAATTTCTACTTCTTCACCTACTCTTATTATACCTCTTTCTACACGTCCAGTAACTACTGTACCACGACCTGATATAGAAAAGACATCCTCTATAGGTAATAAAAATGGTTGATCAATAGATCTAACAGGTTCAGGAATATATGTATCTAATATATTAGCTAAATCAACAATTTTTCTTTCCCATATAATATCTCCTTCTAACGCTTTTAAAGCAGAACCACGTATAATTGGAGTTTTTTCACCAGGAAAATCATATTGAGTTAATAAATCACGTACTTCCATTTCTACTAATTCTAGCAGTTCTTCATCATCAACCATATCACATTTATTTAAAAAAACAACAATATAAGGTACTCCAACTTGTCTTCCTAATAAAATGTGTTCACGAGTTTGAGGCATAGGACCATCTGTAGCCGCTACTACTAAAATTGCGCCATCCATTTGAGCAGCCCCAGTAATCATATTTTTTATATAATCAGCATGTCCAGGACAATCTACATGAGCATAATGTCTCAAAGAAGTATCATATTCTACATGAGAAGTATTAATAGTAATTCCTCTTTCTTTCTCTTCTGGAGCATTATCTATTTGATCAAAAGCTCGAGCACATCCTCCATACTTTTTTGCTAAAACTGTAGTAATAGCTGCAGTCAAAGTAGTTTTTCCATGATCCACATGA
Organism: Buchnera aphidicola (Floraphis choui); assembly: GCA_039830045.1. Classification (NCBI taxonomy): domain Bacteria; kingdom Pseudomonadati; phylum Pseudomonadota; class Gammaproteobacteria; order Enterobacterales; family Erwiniaceae; genus Buchnera; species Buchnera aphidicola. The sequence goes on from CP140044.1 coordinate 532,224, forward strand.
CCAATAGTACCTACATTTATATGAGGTTTTAAACGTTTAAATTTTTCTTTAGACACAATAATTTCCCTTTTTAAAAACATTTAAAATAATATAAAACGTTAAAATTATCTATTTTTTCTTGTTTCAACAATAGAAGTTGCTATATTACTTGGAGCTTCTAAATATTTTAAAAATTCCATTGAATAAGATGCTCGACCTTGTGTTTGTGAACGTAAATCTGTCGCATAACCAAACATTTCGGCTAGAGGAACATAAGCTAAAATTATTTTTCCCATTAACAAATCTTTCATTCCTTCAATCATACCTCTCCTTCTATTCAAATCACCTATTACATCTCCCATATATTCTTCTGGAGTTTCTACTTCTACCTTCATAATTGGTTCTAATAATATTGGCTTTGCATGTTTAAAAGCATTTCTAAATGCTAATGAAGCAGCTAATTTAAATGCAATTTCAGAAGAATCAACATCATGATATGAACCAAAGTGCAAACGCACTCCAATATTAACAACAGGATACCCAGCTAATGGACCATTATGTAACTGATCTTGTATACCTTTGTCAATAGCAGAGATGTATTCTCCTGGAATAACTCCGCCCTTAATATCATTAATAAATTTATAATTCCCTTCACTAGATTTTAAAGGAAATAAATCAATTACAACATGCCCATACTGACCTCTTCCACCTGATTGCTTTATATATTTTCCCTCAACATTATTAATAGTATTCCTAATAGTTTCGCGATAAGCAACTTGAGGCTTTCCTATATTAGCATTAACACTAAATTCTCTTCTCATTCTTTCGACAATTATTTCTAAATGTAATTCTCCCATACCAGAAATAATAGTTTGATTTGATTCTTTATCAGTGCAAACTCTAAAAGAAGGATCTTCTTTTGCTAATCTGCTCAAAGAAATACCCATTTTTTCTTGATCTGATTTAGTTTTTGCTTCCACTGCTATAGAAATTACTGGATCAGGAAAATTAATTTTTTCTAATACAATTAAATGATTAGGATCACATAAAGTATCACCTGTCGTTACGCCTTTTAAACCAATTGCAGCAGCTATATCACCAGCTCTTACTTCCTTTATTTCTTCTCGCTTATTTGCATGCATTTGTACAATACGTCCAAAACGTTCTTTTTGATGTTTAACAGAATTAAACACTACATCTCCAGAATTTACTACACCAGAATATACTCTAAAAAAAGTTAAATTTCCAACAAATGGATCTGTAGCAATTTTAAAAGCTAATGCAGAAAAAGGTTCTTGATCATTAGAATAACGTAAAATCGAATTGTTTTTAATATCTTCAGATATTCCTTTAATAGATGTAATATCATTAGGGGATGGCAAAAATTCAATTATAGCATCTAATAAAGTTTGTACACCTTTGTTTTTAAACGCAGATCCGCAAGTAACGAGAAGAATTTCATTATTTAATGCTCGTTTACGAAGAGCAGATTTAATTTCTTCTTCAGATACTGTTTGTCCCATTAAATATTTTTCCATCAGGAACTCATCATTTTCTACTGCAATTTCAATAAGATTTTGATTCCACTTTTCGGATAACTCTTTTAAATGAACAGGAATATTTTCATAAGTAAACGTAACGCCTTGATCTAAATTATTCCAATGAATTGCTTTCATTTTTATTAAATCAATTATTCCAATAAAGTTATCTTCTGATCCAATAGCTAATTGAATGGGAACAGGATTAGCACCAAGTTTTTCTTTGATTTGCGTAACTACGTCAAGAAAATTTGCACCCATACGATCCATTTTATTTATAAAAGCAATTCTCGGAACATTATATTTATTTGCTTGACGCCATACTGTTTCTGATTGAGGTTGTACTCCTCCTACAGCACAATATACCATAACAACACCATCCAATACTCTCATAGACCTTTCTACCTCTATAGTAAAATCTACATGTCCAGGAGTATCAATAATATTAATTCTATGTGGTAAAAACTGCTTAGCCATTCCAGACCAAAAAGTAGTAGTTGCAGCAGAAGTTATAGTAATTCCTCTTTCTTGTTCTTGTTCCATCCAATCCATAGTAGCTGTACCGTCATGTACTTCACCAATCTTATGATTAATGCCTGTATAAAATAAAATACGTTCAGTAGTAGTTGTTTTTCCAGCATCTATATGAGCGCTAATTCCTATATTTCTATATTGTATTATTGGTGTAATACGTCCCATTATATTCCTCTAACTTTAAATCTCTATATAGTACATCATTATATACAAATTAAAATCAATTATAAATTAGTTGAAATTCACACATATATTATTGATTTACCAACGATAATGTGCAAAAGCTTTATTAGCCTCTGCCATACGGTGTACTTCTTCTCGTTTTTTTACAGCAGATCCTTTATTTTCTACTGCGTCTAATAACTCACTTGCTAATCTTAAAGACATTGACTTATCAGCACGTTTCCTAGCAGCATTTACTATCCATCTCATCGCTAAAGCATGCCGTCGAACTGAACGAACTTCTACTGGAACTTGATATGTAGAACCTCCAACACGACGAGACTTTACTTCAACAGTGGGACGAACATTATCTAAAGCTAAATCAAAAGATTCTAATTCTTTTTTCTTAGTATTCTTAGATAAGATTTGCAATGCACTATAAACTATATTTTCGGCAATCGACTTTTTTCCATTTATCATTATTATATTAATAAATTTTGCAATAATTTCAGAAGCAAATTTCGGATCTGACAAAATTTTTCTACATCCAACAACTCGCCGTCTCGGCATAATACACTCCAATTAATATTAACTTGAAATTTGTTTAAACTATTTTTAATATTATTTATCATATAAAATGTAAACTTTATTAAAAATAATATTTTATAACTTTTGCTTTTTAACTCCATATTTAGAACGACTTTTTTTTCTGTTCTTTACACCAGAACAATCTAAAGCACCTCTTATTACATGATAACGCACTCCAGGTAAATCCTTTACTCGACCTCCTCGAATTAAAATAACTGAATGTTCTTGTAAGTTATGACCTTCACCTCCAATATAAGAAGTAACTTCAAAACCATTAGTTAAACGAACTCTGCATACTTTACGCAATGCAGAATTAGGTTTTTTAGGAGTAGTAGTATATACTCTAACGCAAACACCTCTTTTTTGAGGACATTTGCTCAAAGCTGGAACATTACTTTTAATTGTTTTGCGCAATCGAGATTTTCGAACTAATTGATTAACTGTAGTCATATATTTTTTAATTATTCCTTACTAGAAACTACTAATTAAAAAATTTTAAATAATATTTTATTAAAAAATAATTCTTTAATATTATAAATATAATTCAAAATGTTAAATTTTTACCAAGACATCTGTTTTTTATGTTTTACCGTCAAAACAACAAATTGTAAATAATCTATGATATTGACTTTATTAGAAACTTTTTTTTGAATACCACGAGCACGTATATCTTGTTTCATAACATATAATACTACCGGAATAGACAACATCTGTTTAAGAAAAATATTACCGTCTATTGAAATAATTACACTATCTTGTAATGCAATTACATCATCATTAGATTTTAATAGATCTACCAATAATATCATATTAATTTCAAAAGGAGAACGCATTAAGATATGTAGCATATTTTATTCCTTAAAAATTAATAATTAAATCATGTTGCTCTAACTTTTCTCGTATGTGTATTCTACTTATAATAGAAACATTTAAAAAAAAGTCATATTTATTAAAATATCCCCTTTCAATTAACGAATCTTTACAGTAATACAATTTATTAATATCAAAAAAAGGCAAAACTCCAAATGAAGATACATAATTACGTGACAAAATACATTGTGGATTTTGATTTCTCATTAGTTGAAATATTCCATCTCCTACAAAAAAAATAGAAATATTTTGATTAATTACAGAAATAGACAAAACAGAATCTAATCCTTCACGACTCAAACTAGTTCCATGAGGTACATGAGAAAAAACAAAAGCTATATTTTTCATAATATTTATTATTAAAATTGTATAATACGATCACTTTTTTCTATATATCTCGCTAACTCACTAAATCCAGTTAAGTGAAATGACGATTTTAAAGTACTAATACTTCTTGAAAATTCATTATACACTTGATTTTTTACAATACCTCTTCTATAAGCAGCACTAATACATACATTTAACTTAACACCAAACGTTTTATTTAAATCTACCCACTTTTCAATTAAATTATATTCATCAGAAGAGAATGAAATTAATTTATTAGCATTCAACACTCCATCAAAATGAAAAAAAACGCTTAATAATTTATAATTACTAGTAAAAATAGCACGAGAGAATAAAAGAGCAGTACTTGCATTTTGAGTTCCATAAGGAGGGCCAGTAACTAATAACGTATAACTCATTCTATTTTTGCATTTCATATTTTATACTTTATATTAAAAACAATATCTCATATAATATTCATTTCTCATTATGATGGATTAGTTTTTATATTAATCAACTCTATATCAAATATTAAAGTAGAATTGCCTGGTATACCAGGAACTCCTTTTGTTCCATATGCTAAAGAAGGTGGAATAATTAACTTAATTCGTCCCCCTTTTTTTATATATTTTAATCCTTCTTGCCATCCTAATATTACACTATTCAAAGGAAAAGATAAGGGTTTTCCTCTCTTATAAGAACTATCAAATTCATTTCCACTAATTAATGATCCAACATAATTTACAGTAACAATATCATTCTCATGTGGATATAACCCTTTTCCTTCTCTTTCTATAAAATAAACTAAACCTGTACGTGAACGTCTTGCATTTTTTTTTGTTAAAATTTTATTAATATATTTTTCTCCTTGAATTCCATTAATTTTTATCTCTTTAATTACTATATCTTTTTCTAAACGTAATAACTTCATTTCTAATTTATTTAATATTTGAAACACCTCTTTAGTAGATAATTTAGGTTTAAAAGAAAATGAATCTTTAATTCCTAATAATAAGATTTCTTTATTTAAATGTACTCCCAATTTGTTTTTGTCTATAAAAAAATTATTTATATAATTTCCTAATGATATACCCAATGCATAAGACGATTTATTACCATCAATTTTAGAATTCTTGTTAATAGACGCATTTGATTGAGATGAAGCAACCGTAGAATTTATTACTTTTGAATAAGCTAAAAAAGAACAAAAAGAAATGATTGTTATCACTATTCCTCTAAATAAAAATACGAACATCCTCTCTCCAAAAGATAAAATACAACCTTAATCATAATATTAGTTAAGAACATCTAACTACTCAAAATATAATATAAAACATAAATATAATAACAATATATAATATTGAATTATACTATCTTTAAGAATATTCCAATTTAAAATATAAATCGAACGTAAAGAAAATTATGTAGAATATATTATATTGTACATAATCTATAAAACTGATATAAAATAAAATTCATGTTCTTTATATGCATGTTTTATTTTATATTCATAGTAATATTCTAACAATATAATATTTCAAACACTAATAACTAAAAAATACTAAATTAAATGAAAATTTTAATTCTTATAAAAATTTATTATGACAAAATGTTAATATACAGTTCAAAACTAACACATTTTAAATCAATTAAAGTATACAAAAACTAAATAAACTATTCTAAATCAATATATAAAATAAAATTTATTTAAAAATTCACATTAAAATATCAAAATAATATTAATAATATAAATTATTACTTATATTAAAACATTAAAAAATTAACAGTTATACTTTTTAAATACTTTACCATTTAAAACTATAAATCATAACTAAAACGTTTTATGATAAGTTTTATCATAATTAAATATTACTTATATTAAATTATAAAAAATTCAAATTGTTTATTTCAACTGATATACAACCCAACATATATAAAATGTACTAAAAATTTTTTAAATAAATCAATATAACTGTTATTAAAGCATATATATCTATCATTTTAAAATTTATCTTAAATATCAAGATATAATTCTTTGTTTTAAAATTACAATGTTCAAATATATAAATTTTTTATTAATAGTAAACTCTTAATAAAAAACTATTTTCATCTATAAATTATTATAATTTAAATTAATATACATACTAATTTTATATTATTTATATAAAAGTATAGAATTCTTATACTTTTATATAAAAATTATTAATAAGTTTTACATTATATAGGAACTTAAAATAATGGAAAAAAAAAATCTTATCGGACTTACTTGTATTAGTTTTTGCTCATATGCTTTAACAGGTGCATTAATTATCGTTACCGGCATAATTTTAGGAAATGTATCTAAATATTTTGGTATATCTATTACTCATATGAGTAGTACTTTTACTTTATTAAACGCCGGAATATTAATTTCTATTTTTTTAAACTCATGGCTAGTAAATATAATAACGTTACAAAAACAATTAATAGCTGGATTTATACTAACAATAATAGCTATATGGACATTAATATTTCACCATACGCTTATATCATTCTCTTGTAGTATATTTATACTAGGTTTAGTTAGTGGGGTAACTATGTCTATAGGTACTTTTCTAATTACTCACTTATATGAAGGAAGTAAAAGAGCATCTATATTACTACTGACCGATTCATGTTTCAGTATGTCAGGAATTATATTTCCTATTATTTCTACACTTCTAATTTCTAACAATATTACATGGTATTGGATTTATCCTATAATAGGAATATTTTATATAATTATATTCATATTAACACTAAATCTACGATTTCCTAAATTGAACACTCAAATCGAAAAACTTAATACAATAAAAAAATGGAACATTTCTATTTTTTATCTATCTATATCAGCATTATTATATATATTAGGACAATTAAGTTTTATCTCATGGATTCCAGAATATACTATAAAATCTATTGGCTTAAATATTATTCAAGCTGGAAAGTTAGTTAGTAATTTTTGGATGTCATATATGATAGGAATGTGGATATTTAGTTTTATATTGAAATATTTTGATTTAAAAAAAATGATTATATATTTAACAGGAATATCTACATTATTGATTTACATATTTAATAATGTTCACAATTACATTTTACTACAATTAATTATAATTTTAATAGGGTTCTTTTCTAGTGCTATTTATACTATTATCATAACATTAGCTTCCCAACAAACAAAAATACCTTCTCCTAAAATCACCAATTTTATTTTAACTAGTGGAACAGTAGGTACATTATTAACCTTTATAGTAACTGGACCTATTGTCAAACACTACGGGTTTATTTCAGCGCTTATTACATCTAATATATTGTATGGATTAGTGTTTATACTATCTATATTGCTATACTCAATAAAAAAAATAACATATTAAATTAATCCTATTGCTTTTTTTACTTTTTTTAAAGTTTTTTCAGATCGAATACTAGCTCTAGACGCACCATAATGTAATACTTTTTCTAAGTAGTCCTCATATTTTCTATAATAAAAATACGAAGATTGTAATTTATTTATTATATCAGATATAACTTCAATTATATCTGATTTAAAATCTCTATATGATTTTCTAGAAAATTCTACTTCTAAATTAGAAATTTTTTTATCTGTTAAACTAGAAAAAATATTTAATAAATTTGAAATTCCTTTTTTATTAATCATATCAAATTGAATTCTAGGAGGATTATCTGAATCAGTAACTGCCGATCTTATTTTTTTTGAAATACTGTGTATACTATCTAATAAAAAAATAGCATTATTTTTATTAATATCAGATTTAGACATCTTTTTTTCTGGATTTAATAATGATAAAATATTAGAACCATTTTTCGCAATATATTTAATAGGAATTTTAAATATGTTACTATCAAAACATGAATTAAATCTACGCGCAATATTACAAACTAATTCTAAATGTTGAATTTGATCAGATCCAATGGGAACGATGTCAGTATTATATAATAGTATATCAGATGCCATCAAAATTGGATAATTTAACAATCCAGAATTAATATTCTTTACGTTTTGAATGGATTTACTTTTAAATTGCGTCATCCTTGATAATTCTCCGTAATAAGTATAACACGTCAAAAGCCAATATAATTGAGAATGTTGATGAACATGAGATTGAAGAAAAATAATATTTTTATATGGATCAATACCGCAAGCTAAATATAGAGCAACCGTATCTAATATATTTTTTCTTAATTTTAGAGGTGAATGACGTATAGTCATAGCATGTAAATCAGCAATACAATACAAGCAAAAATAACTATTTTGCATTTTATTCCATTGACGTATCGCACCAATATAATTACCAATAGTTAATCTTCCCGAAGGTTGTACAGCACTAAACAAAATTTTTTTAGAATTATTCACTATCTTATTCCGTGTAAAAATATTAAAACTTTTCAATAATTATATTCTTATGTTTTTAAATGTATTTTATTTAACACATCACGCATATTCTTAATAGTTTCTTTGTAATTTTTTGATTGAAAAATAGCTGAGCCAATAACAAAAATATTAACTCCATACAATGCAATTTTTTGAAGATTATTTAAAGTAATTCCTCCATCAACTTCTAATAAAATATTTCGTTTGCTATCATCTATTAATTTACGTGTTTGTGATAATTTTTTAAATATAGTTGGTATAAATTTTTGACCAGAAAATCCAGGATTCACAGACATTAATAAAATCATATCTAATTTGTCAATAACATACTCTAGAATATTTAAAGTAGTTGCAGGATTAATTCCTAATCCTACTTTACAACCACAACTTTTAATTAAACTTAGCGACCTATCTAAATGATTAGTAGAATCAGGATGAATAGTAATAAAATCTGCTCCAGCTTCAGAAAATTGAATAATTAAATCATCTACTGGACTAGCCATAATATGAACATCAATAATCGACTTAATACCATAACCTCGAATAGATTTCAATACCATAGGTCCAAACGTTAAATTAGGAACATAATGATTATCCATAACATCAAAATGAATAATATCGCTTCCTGCTTCTAATACATGTTTAATTTCTTCTCCTAATTTTGAAAAATTTGCAGATAAAATTGAAGGTGCTAACCATACGGTTTTCATTACTTTTCCTAAAAATTTTTAACTTTACTTCATAAAATATGCCAACTCAAAATATACAATTAACTAATATATTTCATATATTAATAAATAATTAAAAAACCAATAACAATACTTAATTTTTACATCACTTTATTAAAAAGTATACTTTACTAAAATATAATATTATCAATCTACCTTATAAGATGTTTTCTTTAAACAAAAATGTATTTATAAAAACTTTTAAAATTACTAAAACCACAATTTTAACTATAACTATTTATTTATATATCATTGTCTTTTTATTAATTACATTATATAAAATACGAGTTCCATTAATATTAATTATATAAAATAGACAATGACTTAAAATTAAAAATTTTATTTTATTGACAATTATTAATAGCTGACATTAACAGATTTTCTTGTATATTAGAATATATTATACATTTTCCTATAGAAGTAGGTAATATTAATCTTAAAATTCCTAAAGTTACTTTTTTATCTCTTAATAAATGTGAATAATAAGAACTAAAAGTCATATTTTTAGGACTACGTACTGGCAAACCTACTCGACTTAATAAATTTACAATTCTATCTTTTTCAGATACTTTTAGTAATCCTAATAATACAGACGTTTCAGCTGCTATAGCTATTCCAACAGATACTGCTTCTCCATGTAACCATTTTCCATATCCTAAATAAGTTTCAATAGCATGACCGTATGTATGACCAAGGTTAAGCAAGGCTCGAGAATTATTTTCTTTTTCGTCTTGTTCTACTATTTTTTTCTTAATTTCACAACATTTTTGAATACAATAAGATACTGATATTGGATCTAATTTCAAAATAGAACTAATATTTTTTTCTAACCAAGAAAAGAAGACACTATCACAAATAATAGCATATTTTATCACTTCAGCTATTCCAGAAATTAATTGATTTCTAGGTAACGTAGACAAAAAATCAAGATTTATAATAACTGAAACCGGTTGCCAAAATGAACCAATCATATTTTTTCCAAGAATATGATTAATAGATGTTTTTCCACCAATAGAAGCATCTACTTGAGATAATAACGTAGTAGGAATTTGAATAAATCTGACTCCACGTTGATATATTGAAGCCACAAAACCTGTAATATCACCAATAACTCCACCACCTAATGCTATTAAAGTAGTATCTCTTCCATGTAAATTTTTTAATAATTCTGATATAATATACTCCATTGAACCTACATTTTTAGTAACTTCTCCATCAGGTAAAACAATACAATCTGTTTTTACCCCTATTTTATTTAAATAATAATCAACATTGCTTTTCCAAATACTGGATACTATATTATTAGTAACTAACATAGCTTTATCACCTGATCTTAATGGAAAAAAAATGTCCTTCATTTTAAATACAGATGATCCAATGTTAATAAAATAACTTCTATCACCTAAAATAACTTCTAATTTTTTCAAAATTGATACGTCCTAAAATATTTTAAATAATATAAGATATAATTAATTTTTATTAAGCAAATTAATAATATGGAAAACTACTGTTTTGACACTTTTTTCATCCATTTTAACAATAATATCTGCTATATCTTGATATAGATGATTTCTCTCAATAGCTAATGATTCTAAGATAGTTTTTGCAGGTACATTTTTTATTTGTAATAAAGGTCTTTTTTTATCTTTTTCAATTCTAATTAATTGTTTTTCTATGGTAGTTTCTAAATATACCACAATTCCACGTGATGATAACTTATTTCTAATCTCTTTAGACTTAATAGAACCCCCTCCTGTAGCTAATACAATTCCATGTTTGCCAGTTAATTCACTAATTATTTTTTTCTCACGTTTTCTAAATCCCAACTCACCTTCTATATCAAATACCCAACTGATATCAGCACCAGTACGTTTTTCAATTTCTTGATCAGAATCATAAAATTCCATATTTAACTGTTGAGCTAACTGACGACCAATAGTACTTTTTCCAGCTCCCATAGGCCCAATTAGAAAGATATTTCGTTTTTCTGCCATTTTTTTGATATTATTAAGATAGTTATGTTAATGATAACCATGCACAGCTTATTTTAACTGGCAGGAGATAAAATTTGTAATTTATTACTTAATATAAAATATCAAAACAAGTTGAAATTATAACTATATACTTTTAAACTAAGTTAAAATTCAATATATAAATTTTGTCAAAGAAATTAAACAATATAATTTAAGTTGAAATAGTACTTTAAAATAGAACAATAATTAATTATTCATACATAAAGAAAGATTATTAATTACTAAATAGTATAAAACTTATATAAATAAAGTACATAACATAAGAGTTCTTTCATAAAATAACAAAAATATTTAAATAACGTTTATCATAATATTAAACATATTATGAAATAATCTTTAATTTCTAATTAATTCAATTAAACTACATGTTTTATAAAATTTAAATTTATATTGTATTACTCTAAAATGAAACAACTAACGAACATAATGATTATAATACTATAAATAAAAAATATAATGTATACTTGTTGATTATAATCACTTTTTTCTAAAAGAAAAGTATAAAATATCATATAAAATATTATTTTATAAAGAATAAATATATAAAACTTAAATCTACTTACTTCATTTAGATTAAAACTTATTCTAAAAATAAATTTTATATAAAACATTATTTACAAAAATTAATTTATATATTTTCCTTTATTAATATATTAAAAGGCTTTTCCTATATACAACTCATAAAAAATATATTTCAACTTTATAAATTATTAAATATAAAATTAAATTAAAATATTTCTAATATTCTGATATTTATTGTATACTAATTATAAATTAGCAAAAATAATATTTATACTTTTAAACGCTAAAACAAATATTTGTAACATAGGTGAGATGTCCGAGAGGCTTAAGGAGCACGCTTGGAAAGCGTGTATACGAAAAAACGTGTCAAGGGTTCGAATCCCTTTCTCACCATATAATAACAATTGTTATACATAAATAAAAAAATTAAACTTAAAACATATATTATGTTGATATCTTATTTTAACAAATACTAACTTTATTTAATCTATTAGAATTGAATCTAAAGAAATTTTAATCATTTTATCTAAACTAGATTCTCTATCTTTAGAATTGATTCTAGTTTTTTTTATAATATGATCAGATACTGTACAAATCGATGCGGATTGTATTCCAAATTCTGCAGATAAACTATATAATCCAGCCGTTTCCATTTCTATTCCCATAATTTTAAACTTTTTAATCACTTCCCAAATACAACTATTGTTATGATAAAACAAATCCGTTGTAAAGAAATTTCCTATATTTACATGAATTCCTAAATTTTTAGAAGCTAATACTAATTTACATACTAAATCAAAATTTGCAACAGAAGAAAAATCATGATTTTGAAAACGCGACCTATTTATTTTAGAATCAGTAGATGCACCTAAACAAATAATAAGATCATTAAGATTTATGTCTTCACAAATAGTTCCACATGTACCAATTCGAATTATTTTTGTTACATTATATTTTGTAATCAACTCTTGAACATAAATTAAACAAGAAGGAATTCCAATACCATGACTCATGACAGAAACACGTTTGCCTTTATAATTTCCAGTAAAACCTAACATTGAACGAATGTTAGTTACCTGAACAGAATTCTCTAAATAGTTTTCCGCAATATATTTTGCCCGAATAGGGTCACCAGGCATAAGAACAAAATCAGAAAAGTCTTGTTTTTTTGCACTAATATGAGGAGTTATCATATACTTTCCTATTTTAACATAATTACAATAATAATTAGAATAATCTTTTATATCTTATAGAACATTTCTTTTCCAAATTTCATTGGAGATAAATTAAAATAACTTGCCAAAGTTTGAGCTATATCTGAAAATGTTGTACGATGACCTAAAAACATTGGTTGAATAGTTGGCCAATACACTAAAATTGGGATATTTTCCCTTGTATGATCAGTACCTATCCATGTAGGATCACATCCATGATCAGCAGTAATAATTAGAACATCATCTTTCTTTACTAATTCTAGTAACTCTGGTAAACGATTGTCAAACCATTCTAACCCTTTAGCATAACCAGAAACATCACGTCTATGACCCCATAAAGAATCAAAATCTACAAAATTAACAAAAATGATAGTGTTATTTTTTGATCTTTTTACTTCATGTAAAGTAGAATTAAAAAGTTCCAATAAACCTGTTGCATGAACCTGTTTTGTGATTCCTTGTCCTGCATAAATATCTGATATCTTACCTATTGAAATTACTTGTCCTAATTTTTCGTCGATTAATTTTTCCATAACAGTTATATCATGTGGTTTTACCGAAAAATCTCGTCGATTTCCGGTTCGTTTAAAACTAAACTTTTTATTACCAATAAATGGTCTAGCAATTACTCTACCAATATTAATTTGTTCTTCGTCTAATATTTTTCGAATAGTACTACAAAGAGCATATAAATTTTCTAAACCGAAAATATTTTCATGACAAGCAACTTGAAATACTGAATCAACAGAAGTATAAAAAATAGGTTTTTTTGTATATATATGTTTTTCTCCAAAATTATCCAATATAGCAATTCCAGAAGAATGGCAATTTCCTAATATTCCCGATAAATTACATTTTTTAATAATTTTTTTAAGTATATATTTCGGAAAGCTATCATTCACATTACTAAAATAATCCCAATGATATAAAACAGGTACCCCTGCTATTTCCCAATGACCTGAAGATGTATCTTTTCCTGATGAAATTTCACTCGCATAGGCGTAACTACCTATAATCTTACTATCTTCGTTAATTCCAAATAGATTTTTTCCTATTGACTTATTAGCGGCACGAACTAGTCCAAGAGAAACTAAATTAGGTATGTGTAATGGGCCCAATCGACCATGATTAGCTTTTCCTAAATGACAAAACTTAACTATATTTCCGAAAGTATTAGCACCTACATCGTTAAATTTATGCGCATCACTGGTTGAACCAATTCCAAAAGAATCTAATACTAGAATAAATGCGCGCTTCATGTAATCTCCATATTAAATAAAATTTTATATAACGAATATATACTAAATAAAAAAAAGTTAAAATATATATATTTTTAAAAATACTATTTTAAAATATTTACAAAAATTACTTATACATATATTTCTTTAAAAAATTAATATTCACAAGTATTACAAAAAATAATATCAGGATAACGCGATATAATTAAATTCAAATTTATACTAGTAGGGGCTAAATATACTAGATTATTATCAATATCAACAGCTAAATTAACGCTATACTTTTCTTTGAAGTCAACGATTTTATCATTGTTTTTAGATTTTATCCATCTAACTGTAAAAATGTTAATAGCATTATAAATAGCATAGATATTATATTCAATTTTTAATCGTTCCATAATGATATCAAATTGCAATTTTCCAATAGCTCCTAATATCAACTTATTGTTTGTAATGGATCTAAAAATTTGAATAGCTCCTTCTTCTGCAAGTTGAATTAATCCTTTTAATAATTTTTTGTATTGCAAGGGATTGTCTAGGGATATAAAACGAAAAATATCAGGAGCAAACTTGGAAATTCCAAAAAATTTTAACTCCTCTCCTTCGGTAAACGTATCACCAATTTTAATATTATTATGATTATGAAAACCGATAATATCTCCAGGATAAGCATTATTGATTAAAAAACGTTCACCTGCTATAAATGAGAATACTTCTGTTTTAATACTATATTTTTTAGTACGAACATGATATAGCTTCATTCCTTTTTTATATTTTCCCGATACTATTCTAATAAACGCTATTCTATCTCTATGTTTTAAATCCATATTAGCTTGAATTTTAAAAACAAACCCAGAAAATTTTTTTTCATACGATTTAACTTTTCTAGTATGACTTATTTTAAAAGTAGGAGGAGGAGCCCAATGAAGTATACTCTTAAACAAATGATCAATGCCAAAATTTTTTAATGCACTACCAAAAAAGACAGGAGTTAAACTACCTTTTAAAAAAGAAGAACAGTCAAATGATTTGTAAATTAATCGTACTAATTCTATTTCTTCTCGAAATTTAGCAATAAATTCCACATCAAATATATTTTTTAATAGTACATTATTTAATCCGTAAACAACATTAAAAACGTTAGAATTATTACAAATACTTTTTTCTGAATTAAAATAAAAAACGTCTTCTAACATATGATATACACCATAAAACATATACTTATGATTAATAGGCCAAGTAATTGGAGAACATACCATATTGAATTCAATTTCAAGTTGATCTAATAACTTTGTAAAATTAAGAGAACTTCTATCAAGTTTGTTAACAAACGTTATAATAGGAATATTATGCATTTTGGTAATACTAATTAATTTTTTCGTTCTTTCTTCTACTCCTTTTGCTGCATCAATCACTATTAAACAAAAATCAACTGCTGTAAGAACACGATATGTATCTTCAGAAAAATCCTCATGTCCAGGTGTGTCTAATAAATTAATTAAATATTTATGATATGGAATTTGAATAACAGATGTAGTAACAGATATTCCTCTCTTTTTTTCACTTTCCATCCAATCCGATTTAATATATTTCTTCGATCTTTTTGCTTTCACCATTCCTTCTTGTCTAATTATATTTCCAAGAAATAAAAATTTTTCAGTAAGAGTAGATTTTCCAGCATCAGGATGAGAAATAATAGCAAATGTACGTCTTTCACTTATAGAAGAACAAATAACATTTTTTATCATATTTTACTAAATCCTCAAAATGCTATTTTAATAAAACTAATTTGAAAATTATTTTTAAATTAAAATTTTTACTTATAGTCTAGTATTACTAATATAATATTATTTATACAATAAAACATGTAATTACTTTACACTATATGATAGTACAAATAAATGTCGCGGTATATAATTTATAAAAGTATATTTCGAATACACTAAAACGTTAATATAATTCAATATACATTACAATTTCGATATTAATATTGATATTTTCATTCAGTTTACGTATACCTTATACTAAAATTTAAAATATTAAAGAGTTAAAATGTATAAAAAATCCATATATATATCTTATACCGGAGGAACAATTGGTATGAAAAAATCATTATACGGATATATTCCAGTATCTGGATATCTACAAAAACAATTAATTAATATTCCAGATTTTAGTAAACCTGAAATTCCACTATTTACAATTAATGAATATAAACCATTAATTGATTCTTCTAATATGACCCCTAAAGAGTGGAAAATAATAGCAGAAGACATATACAAAAATTACGAAAAGTATGACGGATTTATTGTTCTTCATGGTACAGATACCATGTCTTATACTGCTTCAGCATTATCGTTTATATTAGAAAATTTAAAAAAGCCAGTAATTATAACTGGTTCACAAATTCCATTATCTGAATTACGATCTGATGGACAACAAAACTTATTAAATGCACTATTCATAGCTGCACATCATCCAATTCCTGAAGTTACTCTATTATTTAATAATAAATTATATCGCGGAAATAGAACTACAAAATCTCATGCAAATGGATTAAACGCCTTTTCGTCACCTAACTTTAATACATTATTAGAAATAGAAATATCCATTAAATATACGTATAAACCTTATATAAAAAACGAAGAAAAAATTTTTAAAATTAACTCTATAAAAAAACAACCAGTTGGCATAATAACTATTTACCCAGGAATCTCAGAAAAAGTTATATATAACTTTCTAAAACAACCTGTTAAATCTTTAATTCTACGTTCATACGGTGTAGGTAATGCGCCACAAAACAAAAAATTTTTAAAAGCGCTATACTATGCCTACAAAAGAAAAATAGTAGTTATTAATTTAAGTCAATGTATGTCAGGTACCGTAAATATGAATGGATATGCAACAGGAAATTCACTTGCTAGTGTAGGAGTAATTAGCGGATATGATTTAACTATTGAAGCAGCATTAACAAAATTATATTTTTTACTAAGCAAAAATTTAACTTATAAAAATATCCAAAAAAAAATGCAAAAAAACTTACGGGGTGAATTAACCCCTTCATTATAAAGAATAATTTTAGTTTAGTAAAACATTACTAATATTTAGTAATATGAATTATTATCCTTAGTGTGTTTTGTAGCATCATATACTCCCGTTAATTCAGGAAATTCAAATAACAACTGACGTTCTATTCCTTCTTTAAGAGTATTTCCTATCATAGCACATCCATTACAACCTCCAAAAAATTTAAGAATAACATATCCTGATTGAGTAATATTCACTACACGTACTTTTCCTCCATGAGATAATAATTGAGGATTAATCCTTAAATCAAAAAAAGATTCTATCTTATTTCTTAAAATAATATCTTTATTTAAAACACATTTTTTAGAATAAGGAGCCATTAAAGTTAGTTGAGAACTGCAATTTTCTACTACTAAATCGATAGTAGCATCTCTTAAATAAGGTATACTTAATTTATCAATATACAATTTAAAATGTTCGTATTGAAATTTAATATCTTGTTCTGTAATTTCATCTAAATAACAAAAAGATACTCCACATTTTGCAATAGGAGTACCAGGATGACTAACAAATGCTCTAATATGAGTATCTTTTTCTTGTTTTGAAAGCAAATTTAAAAAATGATTTTGCGCTAATTTAGAAATATTAATCATAAATAAATTCCATGATTTAATTGCCAAAAAATAGATATATTATATATGTTGTATATACAGTATTATTAATTATAATATATATTTATAAAATATGACACATACGCATTAAAATATTTAATCCTACATCATATAAAATATGTTCATTATAAATGAATCAGCTAATAAATTTATATAATATTTATGAAAAAATTTTACTGGAACACTACAGGAACCGGAAAAACACATTTAATTTTAATACACGGATGGGGATTTAACTCAAAAATTTGGAATATGTTATTATCTAATTTAAAAACGAATTTTACAATTCATTTAGTAGATTTGCCAGGATTTGGAAAAAATAATATGTTTCAATTTATGAACCTAAACAATACAGCTAAATTATTAGAAAAATATATACCTAATAATTCTATTTTATTAGGATGGTCTATGGGAGGACTGATTGTCAGCAAAATTGCATTATTATATCCAGAAAAAATTAAAGCACTTATTAGTGTAGCTTCTTCTCCATGTTTCATAATGAAAAACAATTGGCCAGGAATTTCTAAGCATAAACTATCTAAATTTTATTATCAATTAGCTATTAACTATGAAAAAACTATTTTAAACTTTATTACAATACAAATTATACATTTAAACCATCTCAATGAAGAAATATATCTTCTAAAAAATAATATTTTGACTCAGCCTAAGCCTAATATATTAACATTAAAAAAAGGATTAGAATTGTTATATTCATCCGATTTAAGAGCAGAGATCACCAAAATTAAAATACCTTTTCTTAGAATATATGGAGATCTAGATACATTAGTCCCAAAAAAAATTGCTACAGTATTAGATGAAAAGCTACCAAAAACCAAATCTATAATAATTAATAAATGCGCTCATGCTCCTTTTATTTCTAATAAAAACGAATTTTGCTCTATAATATTAAATTTTTCTAAATATTTAAAAAATTTTTAACAAAACTACTATAAAACTATCTAATAAAAAATATTTACTATTAAAACTTTTAACAAAAATATATTGTGATTATATTAGTAATAGTTTAAAAAGGAATATCCTCATCATCAAAATTCAAATTTTCAGAATTGTCATTCAAAGATTTTTTAGAATCATAATTCTCTTTATTATTTTTCAATATATTTTTATCTGATTCACTATGTATATTACTCTTTGAGTATCTTAATGAAGACGATTGATGATTAATATTACGATTACCTAACATTTGCATTGTTCCACCAACACTAACAATAATTTCCGTAACATAACGATCTAATCCATTTTGATCTTGCCATTTCCTAGTCTGCAATGATCCTTCGATGTAAACTTGTGATCCTTTTTTTAAATACTCTCCTGCAATTTCAGCTAATTTATTAAAAAAAACAATTTTGTGCCATTCCGTTTTTTCTTTAATTTCACCAGTATTTTTATCTTTCCACGTTTCAGATGTAGCTAATGTAATATTAGTAACCGATCCTCCATTCTGCATATATCGAACTTCTGGATCTTTTCCTAAATATCCAATAAGAATAACTTTGTTCACCCCTCTACTAGCCATAATTTTATTTTTTACTCCAACAATTTTATTAATGCTACGTATAAAATACATAAAAATTTTAATAAATTACTTACATTTCCAAAAGACATTAGGATTAATAAACTAAACTAAACAAAACAAATAATATACAAATATTATTTAATTGTTATATTTAAAACAGTACAATAAACTTTTACGAATGCAAAATTGAAACAAGAACGAAAATAATAACATGATATTATTTATAATACAAAATATATAAATTTTAAAATTATTATTACTTATATTAAAGCATATAAATAAAATATATAAATTTTCATAATAAAAGTTTTTCAATTATATTATTATACAACAATTAATACAGTTACTTTATAAATTTGCAAAATATATTTTTAATATTACATTTTTAAAACATCAATTTTATTATATTTTAAAAATAT
Organism: Buchnera aphidicola (Floraphis choui); assembly: GCA_039830045.1. NCBI lineage: Bacteria > Pseudomonadati > Pseudomonadota > Gammaproteobacteria > Enterobacterales > Erwiniaceae > Buchnera > Buchnera aphidicola. The sequence continues at coordinate 552,028 of CP140044.1, forward strand.
TAAACACTTAAAACTTTTAAAATATAATAAAATTAGTTTAAATAGAAACTATGTTATTAGAAAACATACAAAATAAGACTTATTATGTACTTATAAAAGTACGTTGTATAACTATGAACGTTGCTAAAATACATACTTTATTAAAATACCTTTTATAAAATATAATAATTTAAATACTATTAAATAAATAGTTATTGTTTCTTCAATAATTTTAAAATGGTACTTTATTATTTTAAAACATAACAACTTCATTGTCATAAAAAAACTTTTCTATATAATTAACAAAATATAATCTATTTTCACTAAATTATATTACAATGTATAAAATGAACATCCTATTGTAATTAGAAAAACTAAGCATAAAATATATCTATTAAATTATATTTTAATCATAAAATATAAAAATATTTTAAATAATAATTAATAAAAAATTTTAATAAGAATATTAAAAATATTAAAATTTATTAGCTAAAATGTAAATAAATGTTATCTATAATTTTTTAAAACATTCACATACTCCAATATCATTATATCGTTAAAGTTCATTAATATTATCGAAAAATCATTTTAAAAGTAAAATATATATTTTATTTAGAATAGAACCATCAATACTTAATTTCTTACTTTAAAAATAAAATACAATTTAAAATTACCATAACTGAATTTTGGTGTTACATTAAAATGTCAGAAAAAAAAATATTTCATAATCAAATCAAAAAAAATACTATCCTTCCTCATTCTCTAGAAGCTGAACAATCTATACTAGGAGGTTTAATGCTAGATAATGGACAATGGGATTGTATATCAGAAAAAATTACAGAAAATGATTTTTTTTGTATACCTCATCAGTTAATTTTTAGAGAAATGCAATATTTACTAGATAATGGATATCCTATCGATCTTATAACCTTATCAGAATCTTTAGAACAAAAAGGAAAACTAGAAAATATAGGAAGATTTTCTTATTTAGCAGAACTATCTAAAAATATTCCCAGTACTGCTAATATTTCAACTTACGCTGAAATAATTCGTGAATATTCTATTGTTCGCGAAATTATTCAAGTTGCACATAAAATAATACATATTGGATACAATTTAAAAGGACAAACCAGCGAAGAACTTTTAAACTTAGCTGAATCAAAAATATTTAATATTACAGAAAATCGTTTAAAAAAAAATTCTGGACCTAAAAACATAGAACAAATACTTGATTCTACCCTAAAAAATATAGAAGACTTACTCAATACGTCACATAAAGGAATCACTGGAATTAACACAGGATACCAGGATCTTAATAAAAAAACATCAGGTCTACAACCTTCTAGTTTAATTATTATTGCTGCTCGACCTTCTATGGGAAAAACAACGTTTGCTATGAATATTTGCGAAAATATTGCAATGACCTATGAAAAACCAGTTCTAATTTTTAGTTTAGAAATGTCAGGAGAACAAATAATGATGAGAATATTATCTTCCTTATCTAGAGTAAACCAAGAAAAAATAAGAACAGGAAAATTAAACGATGAAGATTGGTCTAGAATTTCTAGTACTATAAATATTTTATTAAAGAAAAAAAACATGTACATCGACGATTCGTCAACTCTTACACCTACTGAAATGCGATCTAGATCACGTCGTATTTATCGAGAAAATAATGGACTAAGTTTAATTATGGTAGATTATTTACAATTAATGAAAGTTCCATCACTCATAGGAAATAGAACACTAGAAATAGCTGAAGTTTCTAGAACGTTAAAAGCATTAGCAAAAGAATTACAAGTTCCAATAATAGCACTATCACAACTAAATCGACTATTAGAACAAAGAGGAGATAAAAGACCAATCAATTCTGATTTACGTGAATCTGGTTCTCTCGAACAAGATGCTGATTTAATTATGTTTATATATCGAGACGAGTTATATCACGAAAATACAGATTTAAAAGGAATTGCTGAAATAATCATAGGAAAACAAAGAAATGGTCCAATTGGAACAATTAAATTAACATTTAATGGTAATTGGTCTCGATTTGATAATTATTCTGGGTCTGAATATCATAAAAAATAAAATTTAAATTTAAAAAAATTAAAATAAAATATACTAATATTTTAAATTAAACAAATCAATATACAATTAATTATTTTAAAACTACACAAACAACAACTATATATTTCTAATTATAAATCATATTATAATTAGAAAAACTTTTCATTATTTATGACATCATAAAATTTAATTAAAATGATAAATCTAAGATCTATAATTAGTAATAGCTGTTTAATTCTAAAACTTTGCTAATAGAACCTTAAATTTTTTTAATGAAACATGAAAAAATTTAGTTGACAAAAAATATCTATATTATTAATATCCAATATTACTTATTAACATTTAGTTAATAAAAATTACTAGAAATTAAATATAAAAGAGTAAACATACTATAGTAAATCTATTTCAAAAACTTTAAAAAATATAAATCAAGCGAAAAATAAGTATGAAAATAAAACTAGGAATTATAATGGATCCAATTTGTTCTATTAATATAAAAAAAGATTCTAGTTTTTCTATATTATTAGAAGCCCAAAATAGAGGGTATTCAATATATTACATGGAATTATTAGATTTATATCTTAAAAATAATCAACCTTTTTCTAAAACTAAATTATTATCACTAAATAACGATGTAAAAAAATGGTTTTTTTTTAAGAAATCAAAAAACATTTCTTTACTAAATTTAGATGTAATTTTAATGAGAAAAGATCCTCCTATTGATGAACAATATATGTATATCACCTATATTCTTGAACAAGCTGAAAACCAAGGTGTACTTGTAATCAATAAACCACAAAGTTTACGAGATTTCAACGAAAAATTATTTACTCTATGGTTTCCTAAATTTATTCCTAATACTTTAGTTACTAGTGACACTTCTAAAATTCATGATTTTCTATGTCAACACAAAGATATTATAATCAAACCATTAAATGGAATGGGTGGATTATCTGTTTTTCGAATAAAACAAAACGATCCTAATACTATGGTTATAATTGAAACCATGACTGATCACGGGAAAAAATTATGTATATCACAAGTTTATTTACCAGAAATTCAAAAAGGAGATAAAAGAATATTAGTTATTAATGGTAAACCATTTCCATGGTGTCTAGCTAGAATTCCCAAAATAAATGAAAATAGAGGAAATTTGGCTGCAGGAGGATATGGAAAAGTACAAAAACTTACTTCATATGATTGGAATATAGCTAATTCACTTTCTGATATACTAAAAAATAAAGGATTACACTTCGTAGGATTAGATATCATTGGAAATAAATTAACAGAAATCAATATTACTAGTCCAACATGCATACGTGAAATTGAATCTGGATGCAAAACATCTATTAGCAAAATTATTTTAGATTCTATAGAAAAACGTCTTATCAATAAATAAACATTAACACTATTTCTTAATAAGAAGAATTTTATTATTAATTATATTAAACTCATATAGTAACAGGAATTAAAAATGAAAACTAATCTACAAAATCATCTTTTAATTGCTATGCCTAATTTACAAAACTCATTTTTTAAACAATCTGTTATATATATATGTAAACACGATAGAAATGGAGCAATGGGAGTTATAATTAATAAACCTATCAAAAATTTAACCATAAAAAAAATTTTAAATAAATTAAAAATTAATATATCATCTGAAAATTCTACCAATAGCTTAAACAACCCCGTAATAATTGGAGGACCAATATCTGAAGATCGCGGTTTTATTTTACATTCTTTTAAAAAAAAATTTATTTCTAGTATTGTCATCTCTAAAGATATCTTTGTTACATCATCTCGAGATGTCTTAGAATATATAGCTACTCATAAATATTCTAACGATATGTTAATGACATTAGGTTATTGCATATGGGGGAAAAACCAACTAGAAAATGAAATATTAGATAATATTTGGTTAACTACATCAGCTAATACTAAAATTTTATTTGATACTCCTTTATCTGAACGATGGACTAAATCAGCTAACAATATCGGAATAAATATGTACCAATTAACTACAGATTTTGGACATGCATAAGTAATGATTATTTTATCTTTTGATTTCGGAATTAAAAGTATTGGGGTAGCAGTAGGACAAAATATCACAAAAACTGCCCAAATTTTACCTTCTATAAAAGTAAAAAACAAAGTAATAAACTTAAAAAAATTTGAAACATTGTTTTTTGAATGGAAACCAAATTATATAATTATAGGATTACCGCTTAATATGAATGGTACTGAACAAAGTCTAACAAAACAATCAAAAAAATTTTCAAAAAAATTATTTTCACATTTTAAAATACCTATCCACTTACATGACGAAAGATTAACAACTGTAGAAGCAAAATCGATATTATTTGAAAGAAATGGATTTAAATCTTTAAAAAAAAATAAAATTGACTCACTTTCTGCTGCTATTATTTTAGAAAGTTGGTTTTTAAATAATAAACTTATCAAATAGTAAAATAAAACATAATTTTAAAAAATAATATCTAAAAACAACGTATTTTAAATTTATAAAATTTTATATGAACGTAAAAACTATAAAATTTTTACATCCATATTTAATAATATCAATAAAAATTTTAAAAATTTAAATCAAGTACAAAAAGACTTATTTAATTTTATGTTTACCTGTTTTATTCTCCAAATATCATTTAATATATTAATCATTGCTTGTATGAAAGACTCAATCATATCTTGAGCTGTACCTACTCCATAAAATTTACGAAATTCATGTTGCACTTCAATACTAACTTTTCCAAAAGAATTATAATTTTTTTCTTTCATTACTAAAAAAAAGTTTTTTACTTTAATATTAAAAGAAGTTATTTTATTTAACGCTTTATATATTGCATATATCAGTCCATTTTTAGTGGTTATTACTTCAGTAGATAGCTCTTTTCCACACATTAATTGTATTGAAAAATAAGATATTCCATTCGAACTTGATTTAACACTAAAATTCTTTAGTTTAAAATGTTCAAATAACTTATCTTCTAAATCAATAAAGGCTAATATTTCTAAATCATAATCAAATACCTGTCCTTTTTTGTCAGCAAATTTTAAAAAAGAGCTATATAAATCGTCTAAATTATAATCACTATTTTCTTTGTATCCCATATTAGACATATGATATTTAACAGCAGCACGACCTGAGCGAGAAGTTAAATTTAATTTAATTGGTTTTAAACCTATAGTTTCAGGAATTATTATTTCATAATTTTTTTTATTTTTTAAAACTCCATCCTGATGAATTCCAGAAGAATGAGAAAAAGCATTACTACCTACTATAGCTTTATTTGAAGGGATAGAAATATTGCATATTTTACTAACTATTTGGCTAGTATTAAAAATTTCTTTATATTTAATATTAGTATGTAATTGAAAAATATCATTTCTAATTTTAATAGCCATAATAACTTCTTCTAACGCAGTATTTCCAGCACGCTCTCCTATTCCATTAATAGTACCCTCTACTTGTCTAGCCCCTGCTTGTATAGCTGAAATTGAATTAGCAACAGCCATTCCTAAATCATTATGACAATGTACAGATATAATAGATTTATCAATGTTAGGTACTCTTTGATATAAAGAAGTAATAATACTTTGAAATTGATTAGGAATAGTATAACCAACCGTATCTGGAATATTAATAGTTGTTGCGCCAGTTTTAATTGCTATTTCTACAATACGACATAAATTATCTAAACTTGTTCTTCCCGCATCTTCACAAGAAAATTCAATGTCATCTGTATATTTTCGTGCTCTCTTTATAGAACACACTGTCATATCTATAATTTCATCAAAAGTTTTTCTTAGTTTAGATTTTATATGTAAATTAGACGTACCTAAAAATATATGAATTCGAAAAGACCTAGCACTTTTCATTGCTTCAGCAGCTACATCTATATCTTTATAAATACATCGAGCTAAACTACAAATTTTAGACTTTTTAATATTTTTAGCTATAGTATGAGTTGATTTAAACTCACCAGGAGATGAAATAGGAAAACCTACTTCTATAATATCAACTCCTAACTTTTCCAAAGCAAAAGCTATTTTTAATTTTTTTTCTACACTTAAACTTGCTTGTAAAGATTGTTCACCATCTCGTAACGTCGTATCAAAAATAATTAATTGCTGAGTCATTTATTTTCCTAAAAAATTAAATATATTACATAATATTTTATTTAAGAAATTTATAAAATACAAAAAAATTACTATTTATTATATTCTAATAAAAAATTATATTTTATGTGATTACACACGTATTTAATATTAAAATTTTAATAATACTATTGAAAATACCATTAACTTAAAAAGTTATTTAAACTGTTTTAAACATAATCTTTAATACATAAACATCAATAATTTATATCTTATTAATATAAATTAACGGCTATGTATTAATAATCTAGTTGATACAGTAAAAACAACAATTACATAAAATTATTTAATTTATTATTAAAAAATTAATATGATTAATTGTTCTACATATATTTAGAATACAATAAAAATAAAGTTTTTATAATTTTACTTCAAAATTTTAAAAATATTTTAAAAACATAACTAATCAAAAATACATAAAAATTTAGGAATATTATTCTCATAACTTTTTATTTTTTCAAGATTTTTCATAGTTAAATCTATATTATCCCATCCATTTAACATACATAATTTATTAAAAACGTTCATTTTAAATTTATAACATTCGTTATTTACTATGACTTCATTATTAAATAAATTTACTGTTATAAGCGTATCAGATGATGCTTTTATTATGTCAAATAAATGTTTTATTATATCTTCAGACAATATTATAGGTAATAAACCATTTTTAATACTATTATTATAAAAAATATTAGAAAAACTAGATGCTAAAATTACTCTAAAACCATAATCAACTAAAGCCCAAACAGCATGTTCTCTTGATGAACCACAACCAAAATTTTCTCTTGATAATAAAATTGTTGCATCTTTATAACAATTCTGATTTAAAACAAACTTCGGGTTTAATTTTTTACTGTAATTATCTAAATATCTCCAGTCATTAAATAAATGATCTCCAAAGCCAAATTTAGTAATTTTTTGTAAAAATTGTTTAGGAATAATTGCATCAGTGTCTATATTAGATATATCTAAAGGTACTACCGTTCCAATATGATGGATAAATTTTCTCATTTTAATTTCCTATAAAAATGATACTTTAAATTAAATTAATATTTAAAGTTTTCTAATATCTACAAAATGACCAAAAATAGCTGCACCAGCAGCCATTATAGGACTTACCAAATGTGTTCTACCTCCTCGTCCTTGACGCCCTTCGAAATTCCTGTTACTAGTTGAAGCACAGCGTTCTTTATCATTTAAATAATCGCCATTCATAGCTAAGCACATAGAACATCCCGGATAACGCCATTCAAATCCAGAATTAAGAAAAATTTTGTCTAATCCTTCTTTTTCTGCTTGTCTTTTTACCATTCCAGATCCCGGGACAATAATAGCTTGAACCGAATCAGAAACACGTTGATGCTGAACAATTCTTGCGATATCACGCAGATCTTCTATTCTAGAATTAGTACACGAACCAATAAAAATCTTATCAACAAATACATTAGTTAGGTGCATACCAGGTTCTAATCCCATATAATGTAGCGATTGTTCTGCACTATCTCTTTCGAAATGATCATGATAAGAATCGAGTAACGGAATAGTCTCATCAATAGAAATAACTTGACTCGGATTAGTACCCCAAGTAACTTGAGGAGAAATAGTAGACACATCTAGTACTAATTTTTTATCAAAAATTGCATCAATATCAGATTTTAAAGAACTCCAATATAACACTGCACGATTCCAATTTTCTTTTTTTGGAGCATATGCACGATTTTTTAAATATTTAAAAGTAATTTGATCTGGAGAAATAATTCCTGATTTTGCGCCCATTTCAATCACCATATTACATATAGTCATTCTACTTTCCATGCTTAAGTTAGGAATTAAATTTCCAGAAAATTCTATTACATACCCAGTTCCACCAGATACACCTAATTTTCTAATTATAAATAAAATTATATCTTTTGCAGTTACTCCATAACCAATTTTACCATTTATTTCTATATTCATATTTCTAAAACGATCTTGTTGCAATGTTTGTGTAGCTAATACATGTTCTACTTCCGATGTTCCAATTCCAAAAGATAATGTTCCAAAAGCTCCATGTGTTGAAGTATGTGAATCACCACATACTATAGTCATACCAGGTAAAGTCATACCTTGCTCAGGGCCAACAACATGGATAATTCCTTGATTTACATTATCTAACCCGAATAACTTAATATTAAACTTTTTACAATTTTTTGTTAATTCATCCATTTGTCTTTTAGCTAAATTAGTTGCACAATTGATATCCCTACTAATCGTTGGAACATTATGATCCATAGTAGCAAAAGTCTTTTTAGGTTGTCTTAATACTCTATTCTTTGAACATATCTCAGAAAATGCTTGAGGAGAAGTAACTTCATGTATTAAATGTAAATCTATATATAAAATTGGAGATTGACCTTTTTCTTCGCATACTATATGCGAATCATATAGTTTTTGATAAAGTGTTTTTTTCATTTTATTCTTCTATGAGACAAAAACTCAGAAATAATATCACCCATTTCACTAGTACTAATAAAACAATTATTATCTGAAATATCTTTTGTGCGATAACCTAAATTCAATACCTCATACACTACATTATCAATAATATCTGATACCACATCTAATTTAAAACTATACCTAAATAGCATACTTATTGAAAGAATTAATGCGATAGGATTAGCTATGTTTTTTCCTTGAATATCTGGAGCTGAACCCCCAGCTGGTTCATATAAACCAAATTTTTTTTCGTTTAAACTAGCAGATGGTAACAAACCTATAGAACCTGTAAGCATTGCACATTCATCAGAAAGTATATCACCAAATAAATTAGAACATAAGATTACATCAAATCTATCAGGTTGATTAATTATTTGCATAGCAGCATTATCAACATACATATGAGATAATTTTACTGAAGGATATTGTATAGATACATTATTAACTATTTCTCTCCATAATATAGAAGTTTCTAATACATTTGCTTTGTCAATAGAAGTAAGATGACATTTTCTGGTTAAAGCTAATTGAAATGCAATATGAGCAATTCTTTCAATTTCAAATTGATGATATATTTCAGTATCAAATGAATATTTCTTGGAATTTATATATTTTGTTCCCTTTGGGTGACCGAAATAAATGCCTCCTATTAACTCACGTACAAACAAAATATCAAATCCTTTCTTAGTTATTTTAGATTGAAGAGGAGACAATTTTTCTAATCCAGCATATAACTTAGAAGGTCTTAAATTTGCAAATAAGTTAAAGTACTTTCTTAAAGGAAGTAATGCTCCTCTTTCAGGTTGTAAACTAGCTGATAAATTATCCCACTTTGATCCTCCAACAGAACCAAATAAAATTGCATCAGAATTTTTACATCCATTCAATGTATTTTCAGGAAGCGCTAAACCATGTTTATCTATAGCTATTCCTCCAACATCATATTCTTTTAATCGAATATTTATACGAAAATCTTTCTGGAGTACTTTCAAAATTTTATATCCTTCTCGCATTATTTCAGGCCCAATTCCATCTCCAGGTAAAACAGAAATCTTATATGTTCGATTCATATATCATTATTTTCCTTACATTCTAATATACCGTTCCTCGAAAATATCAAAATTTTTGAAATAAACACCATTATGAATCACTAATCTAAAGCAATTATTTAGAAAAACATAATAAAGTTTTAAATATATTTTAATTAAACAAAATTAAAATATATACTTAAACATATTAAAAATATTTACTTATATTATAAAATATAAAATTACTGCAAACGTTTTTATTTTATTTATTATAAAACTACGGTATTATCGTTAATATTTAATTAGTAATACCTCATATAATTAATTTATTTATATATTTATTAATGTCGTAAAAAAACTAATATTCACTATATAATATTTTTATTTATTATTAAAATAATATATTTAAAATTGATTTCATAACACAATTATATTTATGTCAATAATACAAAAAAAAATCAATGCAATAAAAAATAAAATTATTTCTATAAACAACAAGTATTGCATTGCTCCAAAAAAGATAAAATTATTAATAGTAAGTAAATCACGATCAATTCTAGATATAAAAAAAGCAATGTTATATAAACAATATAACTTTGGAGAAAGCTATATTCAAGAAAGTCTACTAAAAATAAACAAACTTAAAAATGTTCAATGGCATTTTATCGGAAATGTACAATCTAATAAAACACAAATTATTTCTACTAACTTTTCGTGGTGTCATACTATAAAAACTGAAAAAACAGCTAGGCTATTAGACAAATATCGCACTAATATTCTTCCAAAATTAAATGTTTTAATACAAATAGATATTAGAAACAATTTTATTGCATCTAAAGAAAATATAAACCATTTTAAAAACTTAGTTAAAAAAATAATATCTTTAAAAAATTTGAATTTAAGAGGAATAATGGGAATGCCTTATAAGTTTTATTGCTATAATGATCAAATACAATCATATAAACATATAAAACTATATTTTTCTATAATAAAAGACATATATCCTAACGTAGATACTATATCAATAGGAACTAGTAATGATATAAAGGCTGCTATAATTTCTGGCAGTACTTTGCTAAGAATAGGATCATATATTTTCAATTAGTATAATCTTATAAAATTTGAATTTTTAAAATTACGTAAAACATTATCGTTTTAACTATTAAAAATATGTGTAAATATCAAATATATTTTTTAAATTTAAATATTTTTAATGTTTAATATTAAAAATATACCGTACTATTATTTTAATTTATTTAAACATAATAAAAAATTTAAGAAATAACATATAAAACAAAATAAAAAAGTATTTAAAAAATTTAATATTATTTTGTAAAAGAACACATATATAAAACTTTTCCACTATAGTTAAATATAAAACTTATATATGAATTCTAAAAATTATTCTAAACTTGTATATTATAATAATAAAATAATTATAATATACACTAATATTAAATAGAATCACTACTTTCAACATATAGACTAAAATTGCTAAAATAAATTTGTTTATATTTTAAAAAAATTAATTATTTAAACTAATTTAAATATTAAATCAAATATAGTGTTTCCTAAATTTATCCCTCTTTGCTCAAATTTAGTAATAGGACGAGAAATTGATTTAGAAATATAAATATTTTTTTGAAACGAGATAATACATCTATCAATATCACGAATTATAGTTATTATTTGTTCAGCATATGACTTGCAATCAGTAGATATATGTAATATTCCATTAGGAATTAATTTTTTTAATATTAACTGAGCAAAATTTTTGGTAAAAATTCTTCTTTTTTGATGACGTTTTTTAGGCCATGGATCTGGAAAAAACATTTGAACTTTAGATAAGCTACTATTATCAATCATACTATTTAATACTTCCACTGCATCATGATAAATAATTCGAATATTCTTTAAACAATATAAATTAATATTTTGTAAACATGATATAACACCTGGTAAATGAACTTCAATTCCTAAAAAATTTTTAGACATATTGTTCAAAGCAGTCTTAAAAAAAGAATCACTCATTCCGAACCCAATTTCTAATACTACTGGAGAATAAGAACAAAATATGCTGTTCATATCTAAATATGAAGACTGAAAATTTATTCCAAATTTTGACCAATTTTTATTAATAAAATCATACTTATTACTACTTAACTTTCTATTTCTAGATACAAAACTACGTATCTTACGTAAAAAAATACCATTTCTATTATATTCTTTTGTCACAACATTTCTTATCATATTATAAACTAAAGTAATTCTTTCAATTTTTTAAAATAATATAATATAATACTACTTCTTGCGAAAAAGATACAATATTTAACGCTATTCAAATATATAAATACCTATACAAAAAATTTAAAAAGTAAAAAATATTAATCTATTATGAATGCTTCATTATCACAATTAATTTTAAATTGGTACCATACAAATGGTAGAAAATATTTACCTTGGAAAACAAAAATAAATCCCTATAATATTTGGATATCAGAAATTATGTTGCAACAAACACAAGTTAAAACTGTAATACCTTATTATATAAAATTTATAAAGCGTTTTCCAAATATTAATATATTAGCAAAAACTACTATAAACGACGTATTAAACATATGGAGTGGATTAGGATATTACACTAGAGCACATAATATTCATTATACTGCAAACATTATTGTGAAAAATTATGATGGACAATTTCCAAATAATTTTTACAATATCATTAAATTACCGGGCATAGGTCGAACTACAGCAAATGCTATTTTATCTTTTGGATTTAATTTTTATGCATGTATTCTTGATGGAAATATCAAAAGAACTTTATTAAGATACTTTAACTTACATTTAAATGGAAAAAAGGAAATTGAAGAAAAACTGTGGAAAATAATAGAACTAATAACACCAATACATAATACAAACAAATTTAATCAAGCTATTATGGATATAGGATCCTTAATTTGTACAAAATCTAAACCAAAGTGTAATATATGTCCTATACATAATAAATGTTTATCATTTATTAAAAATGACTGGTCTTCATATCCAATAAATAAAAAAAAACTTCTAAAAATTCAAAAAAAAATATTTTTTTTAATTATTCAATATCAAAACTTTGTTTTCTTAAATAAAAATATGTTAAATGAAATTTGGAAAGGACTATATTACTTTCCAATATTTTATAACGAATTAGAAATATCAAAATGGATAAAAAATGAAAAAATTAAAATAAAAACTAAAATAATACAACCACCTTTGATTTGCAAACTTTCACATATTCAATTATTTTGCACGCCTATACAAATTAAAATAAACAAAATGTTTTTTATTAATAAACTTAATTATGAAATTTGGTTTAATATGTCTAATCCACAAAATATAGGATTACCATCACCAATAAAAAGAATTATCAAAAATATATTTTTATCTTATAAGCTTAAAATTAAGGATAAAATTTAAAATGACTAGAAAGATCTTTTGCTGTTATTTAGAAACATATGATATTGGGCTCGATCAACCACCATATCCAGGTGAATTAGGTAAAAAAATTTATAAAACAATTTCAAAAATAGCATGGAAAACATGGATGTCTCAACAAACAAAATTAATTAACGAAAAAAAATTGAATATGCTTGACATAAATGATAGAAAAATATTAAAACATTATATGATACAATTTCTTTTCAATAAAAAACGTCATAAATAAATACAAAACTAATTATAAAAATTTTTATAAATTAGTTAACTCGTAAAACATGTTCATTAATCAATAAAACTCTATAAAATGAAAAATTCTAAAACTGATCTTAAACAAAATACAATATGTAATATTTTAATATTTGATTCAGGACTAGGAGGATTGTCTATCTATAAAAAAATAAAAAATTATTTTCCATATGCAAATTATATTTATGCATTTGACAATGAAAAGTTTCCTTACGGAAATAAAAAAGAATCTTTTATTATTACAAGATGTTTAAAAATAATTTACTCAATATCTAACATAATAAATATTACTATAGCTATAGTAGCGTGCAATACAGCTAGCATAACTAGTTTACCAACATTACAACATTATTTTAATTTTCCTATAATAGGAATTATTCCAAATATAAAAAAAGCAGTTAAAATAACTAAAAACAACATCATTGGCCTTCTTGCAACTAAAACTACTATTAATAATTATAACATTCAAAGAACGATTTCATCATTATCACCTAATTTTATAATAAAAACATTACATAATGAAAATTTAGTAAAAATAGCAGAAAAAAAATTAAAATATAATTTTACTGAACTAAAACTAATTAATAATATATTAAAACCCTGGTATCTTACTAAAAATAAACCAGATACAATCATACTAGGATGTACACATTTTTATTTCTTAAAAAACGAAATTAGACATTTATTTTCTAAAAATATTAATATAATTGATTCCAATATCAACATATCAAAAAAAATTTGGAGTATTTTAAAGAACAATATTGTTAGAAACGAAAATATTGCTTTTTTTTCAAAATCTATTAAAAATGATATATCTTTATTAAGCTTATTTAATAAATACAAATTTTTAAAATTTAGTAAACTAAATTTAAAATTAAACATATTTTTTAATTCATAAAGAACTTATAATAATTTTTAAAAAGCAATATTATATATTACGAATTTCGTTTTTAATATTGTAGATATATTTAAGTAAATCTTGAAGCAATAGTATATTTTTAAAATTGTATTTATTTAATTCTAATAAATGTTCAACTTTTCTTATATATTCTTGTATAACTTTTTTATTTATAACTGAACTACAATGCTTTTTCCAAACTACTTTTTCCATATCATTTAACATATGAGGAAAATTACGAGATATACAGCGGGTTAATAATAATTTAATTCTATTACTACAAACAAATGATTTTTTATTTATAAAACATCTTAAAGATAATTTTTGATGTATATCGTTAATTACTTTTTTTTCTAAATTATTAAAAAATACATCATATATTTGTAAATCAATATTACTAGAATTCAACTTTACAATACTATTATTAATTATTCTCAACTTCTTTTTTAAAAAAATATTATTTCGTATCAATAACAAATTTTTTTTGCATAATAAATAATCTATTCCCAAACACATCATATCTTCAATACTAATAACATTAACAGGTGCTAGTATAGGACAGCGATTAATATATACCAATACTATTCCTTTCTTAAAAATTTTACTATAATCTAAATTTTCTATAGTAATACTAGAAAAATATTTTAAAAAACTTTCAAAATTTTTTGTTAAATCAAAACTAATTAATATATTAGAATTATTAGGATTCCATAGAATAGGAGCAATTAAACTAACATTTTTTCTCAAAGAACCAAATATTCGAGATATATATATCATAGGCTTAATATCATAAATATTAATCATTCGTAATAACTTATCTTTCTTACGATTCTCAAAAAAATAATTAAATAATTTTGGTTGCTTTTTTTTCAATAATTTTGTTATTTTAAGAGTAGCATATACATCACTAATAGCATTATGTACCTGATTATGATTTATACAATTAGATTTTGATATGTCGGATAATTTGAAACTAGGATAATTATTGTATTTATTACTTGGCCACTTAATTCCTTGGGGGCGCAACACATAACATGCACGTAACAAGTCTAAAATATCCCATCTAGAATTTCCATATTTCCAACTCCATTCATAAGGATCAATAAAATTACGATAAAAAATATTTCTTGTCACTTCATCGTCAAAATAAATATTGTTATAACCAACAATACAAGTATTTGGTTTAATAAATTGTTTATAAATTTTTTTTGCAAATTCAAATTCATTCAAACCATATTTTTTTGTATAAATTGGAGAAATTCCAGTAATCAAAATTGATTCAGGATTAGGTAAATAATCAATTGGAGGATAACAAAAATACTCGATAGGAATATCAATGATATTAAAATCTATATCAGTACGAATACAAGCAAATTGAGATGGCTTATCTAAAGCAGGATGAATTCCAAAAGTTTCGTAATCATAAAATAAAAAAGTAAATTTATTTTTATTTAATATTATACTCATTATTTTTACGTTATTTAATAATAAAATTCAAAACATCTAAATATTTTTAAAAAATGCAAAAAACTAATTTATAATTTTATACATATCTTAAATACTAATATCATCGCATAATATATTAAAGAAATAAGATCATCTTTCTCCCCTGACTGGATTCGAACCAGTGACATACGGATTAACAGTCCGCCGTTCTACCAACTGAACTACAGAGGAAAGGGAAATTTTAACAAAAAAAATTTTATTTGTCAACAAATTAAAGTTGAAAAAATGTATATTTTCAATTAAAATACATGTATACTTATGATAATTAAATTTTTTAATATAAAACAATTTTCACAAAAACTTTTACTTCACAAAAATTTATAGGCCCCTTAGCTCAGTGGTAAGAGCAAGCGACTCATAATCGCTTGGTCGCTGGTTCAAATCCAGCAGGGGCCAAATAATTTGGATTTAAACACATATTTTTAAATTATGGAACATAAAATGAACCATTGGAATTTAGAGTTTATCAAATTTTGTTTTGAAAAAAAAATATTACAATTTGGAAATTTTAAATTAAAATCAGGAAAAAAAAGTTCATTTTTTTTTAATTCTAGTTTATTCAATACAGGAAATGATCTTGAAAAGCTTGGATATTTTTATGCTAAAGCCATTATTGAAAATAAAATTAATTACGACTTATTATTTGGAGTAGCCTATAAAGGAATACCTATTGTCATATCTACCGCGATAGCATTAAAAAAACACTTCAATGTAAACGTTTCGTATTGCTTTAATAGAAAAGAAATAAAAAATCATGGAGAACAAGGAAGATTTATTGGAAAAGACTTAAAAAAAAATATACTCATACTAGACGACGTTATAACATCTGGTCTATCTATAAGAAATACCGTAGAAATTATAAAACTTTGTCATAAAAAAAGAATTTACAATAATTTAATATCAGGAATTGTCGTTGCTCTAGATAGACGAAAAAATACAAATCTAAATCTAAATCTAAATAATACAAAAAATAAATACGATTTAAAAATAATTTCTATAATAAATATAAATGATATAATTAACTATATAAAACACAAAAAAAATTTACATTGTTACTTAAATAAAATAGAAAAAATAAATTTTGAAAGTAATAAATAAATAAAAAATTTTATTTAATATTAAATTTTTAAAACAGTTATTATTGATAATATCAATTAATTAGTTCCTGAATGACCAAATCCTTTCTCTTTTCTCTCACTTATGCTAGTACAAAAACTTTTTACAAAATTAAAATTAGGTCTAATAATAGGCACAAAAATGATCTGAGCTATCCTCATACCAACATTTATTGAAAATAATTTAGTACTCCTATTCCAAATAGATACCATAATTTGACCTTGATAATCAGAATCAATTAATCCAATCAAATTTCCTAATACAATACCATTATTATGTCCTAAACCTGATCGAGGTAAAATTAATGCAGAAATACATGGGTTTTCTATATGAATAGCTATTCCAGTAGGTAGCAAAGCAGTAGTATTAGGAAATATATCTTGTTTGCACGTAATACAAGCTCTTAAATCTAATCCCGACGATCCTTTAGTAGCATAATTTAAATGAGGAAACTCAGTACCTATGCGAGAATCTAAAATTTTAATATTAATATTAGTATTCATTTATTTGATACTTTTAACATTTTTATAAATATTTCAATTTTACAATAAATCAAAAATATACGTAAATTTTAAATAAATTAAACTTCTACTAATTCCTTAAATGTTAATATAAAATATATCTAGAAAATTATTACTTTTAAAGTATATTACATAATATGCAATTTGACAATACTATAAAATTAATTTAAAAAATTTAATTAACACTAAATTTTATTTTAAATATATCAACATTCATCATTTGTTTTAAAAATATTATTCTTCTTTCGATACAATATTAACTATAATATTTACTATAATTGTATGATGAGGTTTAAAAATTATATTATGTTTTCCAATTGTCCTCAAAGCCCCGTTTAAAAGATGAATTTCTCTCTTTTTTACTTCTATTCCACTTAAATTAGATAGTAACTCAGATATATCACGAGATCCTACAGAACCAAATAGCTTCCCCTCTTTTCTCGATTTTAAAAATATAGTTACTGGTTGAGTAATCATTCTAATTTTTTTAGCACGAGATTCAGCTAAAGACAACTTATCTAAAAGCTTTTGTTCTAATTCTATCTTTTTCTTTAATATTAATTTAATATTAGAAGGAGTAGCTATAACAGCTTTTCCATTAGGTATTAAAAAATTTCTCGCATAACCAGATTTAACATTAATTACATCACCTAAATTACCTAAATTTTCTACTTTATTAACGAGAATAATTTGCATTTATTATATAATCCTTATTTAGATTATTTATGTTGATCTGTATATGGAAGTAAAGAAAGATAACGAGCACGTTTAATAGCACGAGCAAGTTGTCGCTGATACTTTGCTTTTGTTCCAGTAATTCTACTAGGAACTATTTTCCCACTTTCCGTAATATAATTTTTTAATATAGAAATATCTTTGTAATCTATTTCTTTAATTTTTTCAGCAGTAAATCGACAAAATTTACGACGACGAAAATAACGTACCATGATAAGACACCTTTTAGAATTACATAAAATTATCAAGATAATGCTTAACATATACCTTTAACTAAATATATTTTTTATTCAATAGAACAATAAGTTTTAATATATGTCAACTAAAATATTTTAATGAACTACATTATTCAACTTTTTTTCATCTCGACAACGCATTATTGGAGACATGTCTTTTATCGGTTTTTTTACACATATAATAATGTTTCGTATTATATAGTCATTGAATCTAAATTTGTCTGATAATTCCTGAATTATACTTGGGAACACTTCAATATTCATTAAAATATAATGCGCTTTATGAAGTTTATTAATAGAATATGCTAGCTGACGTCTTCCCCAATCTTCTAATCTATGAATCTTTCCTTGATCGTTAAAAATTAATTTTTTATATTGTTCAATGATATTCGGAAGTTGCTCACTATGATCAGGATGAACAAGAAATACTATTTCATAATGCCGCACTAAAAACTCCTTATAATAATTAAGTTTATATAAATTAACATAATTTAATAAAAATAAATAAAATAAAACTAAAGCGAATGTAATAATATACATTAATGATAAAAAATATTCAATATAAGATATATTAGATATATTAAATATAACAATTAACACTGTAAAAGTTCAACATTAAAATATGTAACTTAGATTATCTTTAATACGTTAATAAAATATCATTAAATGCATATTTATTTTTTAAAAAGTTAATAATATTAATTAAAAATTTAACATAACTTTAAATCTAGAACTAAATAAACTCTGTTCTAGCTTCTAATAATTACACATTTCGAATAATTGTATCATTGCGATTAGGTCCAGTAGATATTATATAAATAAACACACCTAACAACTTTTCAATTCGAAAAATAAATTTTTTTGCTAGAATAGGGAGATTATCAAAATTAGTAATTCCACACGTATTATCATTCCAACCTTGTATTATTTCGTATATAGGTTCAATCATTTCCCATTCTTTAAAACAACAAGGAATTTTATCATTTCTTAAATTACTGACTCTATTTTTATAACCTATACAAACCTTAATTTCTTTTAAATTGTCTAATACATCTAATTTAGTCAAACACAACTTAGAAAAAGAATTAATTTGTATAGATTTTTTAAGTAATATTATATCCAACCAACCGGATCGACGCTTTCTTCCCGTAGTAGAACCAAATTCATTTCCTTTTTTACAAAAATAAGCATCTAAATCACCAAAGACCTCTGTTGGAAAAGGACCATTTCCAACTCTGGTAGAATATGACTTCATAACTCCAAATACGTTATTTATTTTAATAGGTCCTATTCCAGAACCCGTACATACTCCACCAAACGTACTATTAGAAGAAGTAACGTATGGATACATACCGTGATCTATATCTAATAAAGCTCCTTGAGCACCTTCAAATACAATGGACTTATTATCGTTTTGAGCTTGTTTTAAAATTTCTGAAACATCATCAGATATTTTTATAAATACATCTTTTATTTTTAAAATATTGTTAATAATATTATTATAATTAATACCTTCAACATGATAAAAATTTATTAATTGATGATTATAATAATCTACGTTATCTCGTAACTGACGAGAAAAAAAAGCCCAATCTTTTAAATCACCTACACGTAATCCCCTTCTAGCTACTTTATCTTCATAAGCAGGGCCAATACCACATTTAGTTGTTCCAATAGAAAAACTTCCTCGTTTTCTCTCTCTAGCTATGTCCATAGCAATATGATAATCTAATATTAAATGACATGATTCTGATACAATTATACGATCTTTAACGTTATAATTATATTTTTCTAACATATTTATTTCATCAATAAAGTGAAAAGGTGATAGAACGACACCATTAGCTACTATTACTACAACATTACTATGTAAAATTCCAGAAGGCAAAATATGCAAAACAATTTTTTTTCTATTAACAACTAGCGTATGTCCAGCATTGTGCCCTCCTTGATACCGAACAACATAATTTGCATCTTTAGTTAAAAAATCTACAATCTTCCCTTTTCCTTCATCTCCCCATTGAGCTCCTAAAATAACAACGTTTTTTTTTGTCATTAAGTAATTACCTATTTTGTATAAATTTAATATGAATATATTATTTTATATAAAAATTAATATATTATTGAAACTTTTTCATATATTTAAAAAAATAATTATTTTCTGGATTAATTATAAAAATATCTTGTCCACTCTCAAAACTTTTTTCATAAGCTCGAAGACTACGAATAAAACTATAAAAATCAGGTTCTTGATTAAAAGAACTAGAAAATAATTTAGACACTTCCGATTCTCCTTCACCTCTTATAATTAAAGCTTTGCGTTGTGCTTCTGATAATACTTTAGTTACTTCGTAGTCAGCAAAAGCTTTCAATTTTTCTGCTTCTTCTTGACCTTTCGAACGTTGACTTCTAGCTACAGCTTCACGTTCTGCTCTCATTCTATTATATATCGCATCAGACACTTCAATAGGCAAATTAATTTGCTTAATACGCACATCAATAACCTTAATTCCTAATTCAGTCATACTATTAGTATTAATTAATATTTTGCTATATTTGTTATTTTTTTTATCTAACATCATATATTCATTTTGTTTTGCATCATTATCAAAAGCATAATCTATACTTCCAGTATTTAAAGCATCTCTTACATCAGTAGTTAACCTTCCTCTAGAATCAGTAACAATTTCTTTTACATTAAGTCGTCCCATTTCTGAACGTAATCTATCACTAAACTTACGCTTTAATAATATTTCTGCTTGAGATATATCACCTCCTCCTGTAGCTAAATAATATCGACTAAAATCGCTAATATTCCATTTTATATAAGAATCAACAATTAAATCTTTTTTTTCTCTCGTAACAAAACGATCTGCTTGATTATCCATAGTCTGAATCCTAGAATCTAACATCTTAACTATATCAATTAATGGAAATTTAACATGCAAACCGGGATCGTAAACTATTGGTTGATCTTGACTATTACGTAATACTTTTCCAAATCGCAATACAATACCTCTTTGTCCCTCTTGAACAATAAATAAGCATAAAAATAAAAAGACACATATTATACTAAATGTTACTGTAAATACTTTATTCATATTTTACTCACGTCCTTTTCTTGGAAAATCAGCTCTAATAGAATGTGTTTTTCTTTTATCTATCACATTTTTAGATGGTACATTAGAAACTACATTACTTTTATTTTCTTTTGGAAAAGTAGGAACGTGTTTTATAGAAACGTTTTTTTTACTAAAATTATAATTATCACGCTTTAAAAAAGTATTATTTTTAAAAAACAAATTATCTAAAGATAACAATAACGTATTGTTATTAATAAATATTTTTTTAACATTACTAAATATTTTTTCCATAGACTCAATATATAATCTTTTTACAGTAATCGTTTTTGAAGCTCTATATGCAGGTAATATTTTCGAAAATCTTACTACTTCTCCTCGTGCTTCTGATATTATACGAGACTTATAAGCTCTTGCTTCTTCTAAAATGCGTTGTGCCTGACCACTAGCTTTTGGCTGAACTTCATTTACATATGCTTCTGCTTCTCTGATATACTGTTCTCTATTTTCTCTAGCAGCAATAGCATCATCAAATGCAGATTTTACTTCTTCAGGTGGACGAGCAGTTTGAAAATTTACATCTAATATAGTAATTCCCATATTATATGGTTTTATTGTTTTTTCTATTTCTTTTTGTGTATCACTTCTTACTATAGTACGGCCTTCAGTCAATACTCGATCCATAGTAGAATGACCTATAACACCGCGTAATGCACTATCAGTAGCTTCTCTTAAACTATCATCAGGATTAGTTACTGAAAACAAATATTGTGATGGATTAGTAATACGATACTGAACATTCATTTCTACTCGTACAACATTTTCGTCAGATGTTAACATAATACCAGATGTAGCTAATTCTTTTACTGATTTAACATTTATAGGAATTACTTGATCAATAAAAACAGGTCTCCAATTTAAACCAGGTTCTACTAAATGACTAAACTTTCCAAAATGTGTAATTACACCACGTTCTGCTTCTTTAATAGTGTAAAAACCATTAACTATAAAAAATAAAAAAATTGTTGAAAAAATTAATATTATAGGACTTTTAACGCATTTAAATGATCCTGAATGATTACAAAATAATTTTGTTTTCATTTTTAAAAAATAAAAAAATTTTTTTAACTCAATAAGAGTAAATATTCCATTCTTTTTATTTTTAGAATTTTCTGAATTTCGATTTTTATCGCTCCAAGGATCTAGTTCAGGTTTATCATTACTAGGCTGATTCCAGACCATGCTTATCTCCATATATTGTTTTATTACTGCAAAACTAAAGAAAAGTTCTAGATAAATTATTTTACATAATATTAAATTGTTTTAACTTTAATATAAACAATTATATAAATATATAAATTATATATGAAATAATATTACCATATATTAGTTAAATAGTTAAAATCGTATAAAAATTAAATTAATATATAAAAATTTAATAAATCATAAAATAAAAAAGATCTTTAAAATAATATTAAAGTATACACTAACTTTTAAAATTATGAAGCTTTAAGAACTTTAACTATCTGATTACACAAATCATCTAAATTATCATTATTTATTAATTTATTTATATTATTCCAATTTTTTAACCACGTTAATTGATTTTTAGCTAGTGTTTTAGTAGCAGCAATTGATTTGCATATCATTTCATCATAACCTAATTGTTTTATAAGATAATTCCACATTTGTTTATATCCTACACAACGCATAGAAGGCAAATTAACATTTAAATCTCCACGATTTAATAAACCTTCAACTTCATTTTGAAATCCAAGCGATAGCATCCTTCTAAATCGAAAACATATATTATTAACTAACCACTCTTTACTTTTTGGAAGAATTGAAAATTGAACAACTTTATAAGGAAATTGATAATTTTTAAACTTTGTTAATTCGGTTAATGTTCGTCCAGATACATAAAAGATCTCTAAAGCTCTTAAAATTCTTTGAAAATCATTAGGATGAATTCTTTTTGAAGATTCAAAATCAACTTTTTTTAATTTATTATATAAAAATTCTTTATTCTTATTTTCTGAATATAAATACGAACGGACACTATGATTAGAAGGAGGCAACTTAGGTAATCCTTCTAATAATATTTTAAAATAAAACATAGTTCCTCCAACTAACAAAGGTATTTTCCCTAAAGAAAAAATATGTTTTATCGATTCAAAAACATCTTTTTGAAATTCACCTACAGAATATACATCTATAGGATCTTTAATGTTTATTAAATAGTAAGGATTATGTAATAACTCTAAACTTGTAGGTTTTGCTGTACCAATATCCATTCCACGATAAATTAACGCTGAATCAACACTAATCAACTCAATTGGAATCAATTTCCTTAATTTTTTTGCAAGAACACTTTTTCCACATGCAGTAGGACCCATCAAAAATATTACTAATGGAGTTTTTAGCTTTATAATCATATTTTTATAAATTTAACATCATGTCAGCATCAATAGATTCTAAAAAATTAAAATAAAGGTATTTTAGATTTTGTGTAATATTTTCAAATTCTAATAATAACAATATAATTTATAAATTATCCAATATAAAATATTAATTTTAATAGTATCTACATTTTTATAATTAATATTAACCATGTTAATTTCTTATTTTAAATTAAATAGTTTAATACATTTTAAATAATATTATTTAAATCTTGTTAAAATAAAACAAATAAAATATAATCTAGTTATATTAAAAACTAGCTTGAATCAACGTTATAAAATTACGTTTTATAAAAATTTACATTTAACTAAAAAAATTTTAAATAATAAAACAAAATACTAAAATGTATTAATTTAGAATTTTGCAATATTGTTAACTTTAACTATAACTTACACTAAAGCCAAATACTTTTCTGTAAATTCAATAATTAGAATAATAATTATTATTATTTTGAATTAATAACTATTTTAAAAAATTTATCTACATGATAACTTTAAATTTAATGTATTAAAGTGTAACAACATACTAAATTTCTCAAATTTCTTAAAATCTATTTGTATTTTTAAAATTATAATAAAAAATTATGAATCTCTTTATCAACAATAATAAATAAATTAACGTTAAAATTTATATACTGCATATAAATTTTGAAACACTTATATTTAAAAATATTAAATTAATATTTAATACATTTAATATTAATTTCTTAATGTAAAATATAGAAACCTCAAACAATTTTTAAATATGCTTCTTTTACTTAATTAAAAAATATAATAAATAAAACTGTTAAAACCATACAACTATTAATATAAACAAAATATATAAATTTTAAACGTTTATATTCTTATATTCATAATTAATAAGTATTTTATTTAATTTATCTTTAAAAAAAGATACAAAAAGAATTTTAATTAAAATATTAAACTAACAATAACCAATTCTTATTACGAAATCCAAAATAGTAATTACTCTAAATATTTTACAAAATAATTTCTTCTAATCAAATAATATACTAATATGAAGTTAAATATTCCCAAATTTTACGTTAATTATACATCAAATTAACTATATGTAATTTACTATGTATCATACCAATATTCAACGAATCTTAAATAAAGAAATCTACATTATTTTAAATTATATTTTTATAGTAAATATTAAAAATATTATAAATCTAATATAACTCCGATCATTTTATTAATAATACTAAAATAAATACACACTACATTTTAGACAATCAAAATTATTAATTTTTAAAATCATTAATTAAATTCAACATATATTTTTTAAATGCAAAAATAATTAAAAACTAAATACACTATAATTAAAGATCATAAATAAACCTACAAATATAGATAAATTAACAAATGAAATTATTTACACATATTTTTCAATCTTAATATTAAAATTATTGATTATATACAATTCATTTTAAATAAATAAAAATACTTATTAATTAAATTAATAATAGGTAATTTTAGATCCAACCCACTAATTTTTGACAAAATATAATTAATTCCTTTATTTTTAATTAAATAGTTTAATTGTATCGATTCATTATCATATACGTTTGTATAACACAATGCAGCTGAAATGCCTTTTATTAAATTAATATTAGAACATCGATACTCTAAAGTTCCTAAAAGAGGTTTTATTAAACGATCATCATTATGCAATTTTCTTAAAGGATTTCTACCAACTCTAATAACATCATCAATTAAAAAAGAATTTTTAAATCTAGACAAAATCGAATTAATATAGCGATTATGTACACATTTATCAAAATTATGTCGAGACGTTAATACATTTCCACTTTCATTCATTGCACCATGTACAACATCAAATATATTTTGATCTGAAATAGAAGTATATATATTAGTATATCCATGTAATAAACCTAAATATGCAGTAATCGCATGTCCAGTGTTTAATGTAAATAGTTTTCTTTCACTATAAGCATCTAAATTATTACTAAGTTGCATATCAATAATATTAGGAATATTACCTTTAAATTGATTTATATCACATATTAACTCTTTAAACTGTTCCACTTTTACAAACAATATATTATTTTTTCCTATCTTATCAAATGATACAATTCTATCTACTACTGAATCTACAAATCCAATGTTATCTTCTAAATATCTATGATATTCTTTCGATAAAATACTCAAGATATATTTTTTTAGCATTGAACTGCAACGAAAATAGTTTTCACATGCAATAATATTTACTAAATTATCTTTTCCAATTTTTATTTTATATTCTATTCCTTTTGCAAGTAAAGTTGCTAAAGAACGAATAGCATGGACTCCTACTGCTGTTGTAATTATATCTGATTCTGCTATAACAGATAAAATATCAGGATGATTAATATGTATAGCTTTTATTCCTTTAATTTTATCTAAATAAGAATTACTACCTAATATTTCAATATCATATTCATGATATAAATTAATAGCATCAACAACTTCTTGATTAATATCAGAAAAAGTTAAATCAAATCCTGAATGTACTAATATTTGACCAATAAATCCTCGACCGATATTTCCAGCGCCAAAATGTAATGCTTTCATTATTATTTCCAATATGAAATGTATTACGTAAAATAATATTCTTATTAATCATAAAAATATTTATTTTCTAAATTTTATCGAATTTTAATACTTATTATACAATGTGCTACGAAAACAATTTTAATATATCATTTACATTATTTGTATTAGATAAATTTTTAATTATTTTACCATTATCTAAAATACTTGTAATATTACTTACTACCATTACATGCTCATTATTACGAGCTGCAATACCAATCACTAAAAAAGCGATATCATCAGGATGATCTCCAAAATGTACGCCTTTTGGAAATTGACAGAAAATTGCTCCAGTTTTCAATATAGAATCTTTTGCTTGTATAGTACCATGAGGTAACGCTATGGATTCTCCTAACCATGTAGACATCATTTCTTCCCTTTCTAACATCGCTGAAATGTATTCTTTTTTTACATATCCTTGATTTACTAATTGCATACCTATAAATTTAATAGCTTCTTCTTTATTCTTAGCAGTTTGATTTAAAAATATATTTTTTTTAGTAAAATAAAACAGATTTTGAGGTTTTGAAATTTCTTTTCGTACTTTAATTTCATTATTATAGTTATTTTCAATATTATAAATATTATTTTCAACTAACTGCTTTCCTAATCTTTTATAAAACTTATTATCTAAAAAATTATTCAAAGATATGTGAATAGATTGCGGGTGTTGCATTATTGCTCTTTCAGTAAGATTTTTATGAGTAATAACTAAATCAGCATCATTAGGAATAGAATCAATAGCAGAATTAATAACAACAAGGTTAATATTTAAATCTTGTAATATTTTTTTTAATATTCCCGCACCTATTGCACTAGAACCCATTCCAGCATCACAAGCAACAATTATTTTTTTAATTTTTTTAGTAAATTTAAATCTACTATCACTTTTCATTACATTAGAACGAAACTCTAAACCTTGTTTTACACTTTTTTCTGGTATTTTTACCACAGTTTTTTTATGCTTTACATTAAAAATTTTTAATATTAAAAAAGATACTAAAAAAGACACTAAAAAAGACGACATCACTGAAAAAATATTGACAAAATACAAACCCTTTGGAGTCATAGCTAAAATTGATATGATAGATCCTGGAGAAGCAGTTGACATTAACCCACCATTAAATAACATTAATACAAATATGTTAGTCATTCCACCTAAAATTAATGCTATAATTAATTTTGGATTAAGTAATACATAAGGAAAATATATTTCATGTATTCCTCCTAATAATTGAATAATAATAGCATTTCTTAAAGAATATTTAATATCTTTATTACTATGTTCTAAAAATAATAATGTCATTAATACACCAATTCCAGGACCTGGATTTGATTCAATTAAAAAAAATAAAGATTTATTAAATATATCTACTTCTTGCATACCTAAAGAAGAAAAAATACCATGATTAATAGCGTTATTTAAAAATAATATTTTTGCAGGTTCAACAATAATTGAAATCAAGGGTAAAAAATTGTTTTCAATCATTAAATGAACACCATATTCTAAAATATTAGAAAATCTTTCAATACTTGGACCTATAATGAAAAAAGATACTATTGACAATAGTATTCCAATGATTCCAGCTGAAAAATTATTTACTAACATTTCAAAACTACTTGAAATTTTATCTTTAATACTTCTATCAAACCAAAAAATAATCCATCCACCTAGCGGGCCAATTATCATAGCTCCTAACAACATTGGCAAAGTAGTATTAGTAATAGCACCAATAATAGCTACACTTCCGACAATAGCTCCTCTTTTTCCATTTATTAATCGCCCACCGGTACTAGCAATCAAAATTGGAAAAAGATAGATAACCATTGGATTAATTACTTTTTCTAAATTTTTATTTGGAATCCATCCAGAATTAAGAAATAATCCACTAATTAATCCCCATGCAATAAAAGCACTAATATTTGGCATAATCATTTTACTTAAAAATCGACCAATATTTTGAATTTTAACTTTTATTAACATTGACATACTTTTTTCCCTTACTTCATTAATTAAATTTATAAAAATAACTATTTTTTAAAATATAAACATAAAATATAAAATGTTAAAATGTTAAAATGGGCATATAAACACTATTTCTTAATATTAAAATAATTCTATTAAATAAATTAAAAAAGATATATTTACGTAATTTGATCAACTATTATAAATAAATGTTTTATATTAAAAAATTAAATATTCTTATAAAAATTATGCCACTAAAAATTAAAATTTAAAAAATTAATAGCGAATCAAAACTCTTTTAGTCAGTATTATTTACTATATTCTCAAAAATTCAATTATATATTTTAACAAAATTAAACTTTAAACATTACACTTAAAATTATTTTATAAAATTACTATAATAATGTATCAAAACATAAAATAAGTACTATAAATTTAAAATACTTTATACTTATAAGACGTTATAAACATTATTTTAGTAATACAATCAAATATATATATAAAACTAACGTAAAGATTTATAAAAATTAATTAAACCATTAGTAGAAGAATCATATTTTGTTTCTTTAGAGTTATTCATTAAACTAGAAGAAATAACTTTCGCGAGATTTTTTCCCAATTCAACACCCCATTGATCAAAGGTAAAAATATTAAATATCACACCTTGTGTAAATACTTTATGTTCATAAAGAGCAATCAATGATCCTAAATTATAAGGATTAACTTTATATAATAAAATAGAATTACTAGGTCTGTTACCTTCGAACATTTTATAAGGAAATACATGAAATAACTCTTTTGACTGTTTACTATTATCTTTAAACTTTTGTATTGTACTATTATATGTTCCGAATGCTAAAGCTTGAGTTTGTGAAAAAAAATGAGATAATAATTGTACATGATGATTAATTAAATTATGATTATTAGGACATATAGAAGCAATAAAGTCACATGGGATTAATTTAGTACCTTGATGTAGTAACTGATAAAACGCATGTTGTCCATTAGTACCTGATTCTCCCCAAACAATAGGTCCTGTTTGCCAACGTACAGAATAACCATTTCTATCCACATTTTTACCATTAGATTCCATATTAGTTTGTTGAAGAAAAGCAGGGAAACGATGCATATTTTGATCATATGGCAAAATAGCTTCTGTTTCTGATAAAAAAAAATTATTATACCAAATACCAATTAATGCTAATAAGACAGGTATATTTTTACTTAAATCTGTATTTAAATAGTGTTGATCCATTGCATATGCACCATTTAAAAGAAGTAAAAAGTTATCGAATCCGATAGAAAGTACTATAGAAAATCCTACAGAAGACCACAATGAATATCGACCACCTACCCAATTCCAAAATATAAGTATATTGTCTGACTTAATACCAAATTTTATAGCATTATCTATATTAGTAGATATCGCAATAAAATGTTGATCTAAAAATTTATTTGTTCTAAAGTGTTTAACCATCCATTCCTTAGCAGTAGTAGCATTAATGATTGTTTCTTGTGTAGTAAACGTTTTAGAAACAATTAAAAACAACGTGGTCTCTGGAGAAATTAATTTAAATAAACTAGAAATATGCGATCCATCTATATTAGAAACAAAATGCATTTTTAGATGGTTTTTATAAGCACTTAATGCTTGAACCACCATAGAAGGACCTAAATCTGATCCTCCAATACCAATATTTACTACATCAGTAATTGGTTTTCCTGTATATCCCTTCCATTGTCCATTAATAATCAAATCTGACAAATATCTCATTTTTTCAAGCATTTGATTTATATCAATCATAATATTTCTATTGTCATAAATTATAGGAATATTACTACTATTTCTTAATGCTGTGTGTAATACAGCTCGATTTTCAGTTAGATTAATTCTTTCTCCACTAAACATAGCTCGAATAGCGCTAGTTAAATCTACTTCTTTCGCTAAAGTTAGTAACTTTAAAAGTGTATCACTAGTTATTCTATTCTTAGAAAAGTCTACTAATATTTGATTATTAAAATTTATTGAAAACTTATGAAACCTCTCCTTATCTTGATAAAATAAGTCCCTCATATGTATATCTTTTATTTCATAAAAATGCTTTTTTAAACTTTTCCACGAACTAGTATCAATAGGATTAATATTTTTCATAGCAACTCTCTTTAATTAAAAATTTTAAAAATTATCATATTAAAACTTTATTGTATTAATACATATTGTTGAAAATTTATATATAAATATTCAAAAACTATTTTTTTATTATATGTATATAGCTATATAATATTAATTATATTGTAAGTTATGATAAATTATAATTAACCTAAACTATAATTATTTGATAATATATATTAAACATTTCTATATAATTATTGATCTATAATTAAACTAATTAGATTTATATTTTAACTAAAAAATTAAAAATTGTACAAATATAGAAATGTCTACTATTCAAATAGAATCATCTAAATGTTTATAATCATAAATAAACTTTAAATATATTAATAAAATTTTAAAATGATTTATTTAATTTTAAATTAATATTAAACACTTCAAATAAATAAAGATCATTCAAAAAGCTACATAATTTCAATAATGTTCGCGAACACTAATAACTAAAAAGTTAAACATCTTAAAATTTTTAAATTCTATAATACTTATTTTAGATAGGATTTATCAAGTTACATCTACAGTAAAATATCAAATTAAATATTAAAATTACATAATATACGAAATCACTAAAATATTTCTACATATATAGACCCAAAAAATTAAAATGTTTAATAGACAAAATTAATCGTTATTAAAAATATTTACATCCTATTTTAACAAAAACAATTATATTATAGATAAAATCTAACTACTTACTCTATTTAAAATAAAACATAATTCAAATATATGAATAAAAATAATTTAATATGGATTGACCTAGAAATGACAGGATTAAATCCAAATAAACATAAAATTATAGAAATTGCTACACTAATAACTGATATTAACTTAAAAATTTTGTCTATCGGGCCAATCATAGCTATTAATCAAAAATATACTCAATTGAAACTAATGAATCAATGGAATCATAATACTCATTCAAAAAACGGCTTAATAAACCGAATAAAAAATAGTTCATATAACGAAAAATTAGCCGAAATCAAAACCATTTCTTTTTTAAAAAAATGGGTTCCAAAAAATATATCACCAATGTGTGGAAATTCCATTAGTAAAGATAGACAATTCTTATTTAAATATATGCCTAATTTAGAAAAATACTTTCACTATAGACAAATAGACGTAAGTACAATAAAAGAACTAATAATACGATGGAATTTTAAACTATATAAAAATTTAAAAAAAAGTAATAATCATCAAGCACTAAACGATTTATATGAATCTATTCGTGAATTAAAATATTATAAAAAATATTTTCTAAAAATTAAACTGTAATCATTATAAAATAACATCTATACATATTTTATTCTTCATATAAAATTAATACTTGAATTTTTTCTATTTTTATAATACAGTTTACATTGATGCGGGAATAGCTCAGCTGGTAGAGTGCAACCTTGCCAAGGTTGAAGTCGCGAGTTCGAATCTCGTTTCCCGCTAATTTTAATTAAAAAAATCATTGTATAATTATATTTATAGCTATATAACTACATAGTTAAACACGTAACATTGAATTACTAAAAGATTTATACATTTTCTTAATGATTCATAATTATACTTTTACCAAAATATATAAAATGTCTTAAATATAACAAAAATTTTAAATGTTTTATATTTAAAACACATTAAAATATTACTTATAAATTCTATTATAGGTATTGTATGCTTTACGAAAATAATACAACTCAGGAAATAATTATGTTTTTTTACATATTTTATACAATAATATTTTTGTTTAATTTAATCTTTTTAAACTCTTTATTTGCTTCTCAAAATACATTAACTAATTACATAAAAAATAATAATTATCACATTTATAAGTCTAATTATATAACTAAAAAAACTTTATGTAATCATCAATTTTCTCATATTTTACACAAAATTTTTTTATAAAAATGATTGCATTATAAAAACACATTTTTTATTTAAACACCTATTCATCAATCAACTTCAATATAATAAATATTACAAAAAAAATATTTCTTATACAAAATCTTACATTAAAAAAAAACAAAAATAATTACTATTGCTATAGACGCTGGACATGGAGGAAAAGATCCTGGAGCTATTGGAATCAATAAAACTCAAGAAAAAAATATCGCTTTCAAAATTTCTAAAAAATTAGAGTATAAATTAAATAAATCAAAATTATTTAAAGTCATAATGATAAGAAATGGAAACTATTATTTGTCTATTTCAAAAAGAACTAATATTGCTAACAAAAACAACGTTAATCTATTAATTTCAATTCACACTAACTCGTCAAAAAACTCAAAATTATCTGGATTATCAATGTGGGTTTTATCCAAGAGAGGAATAAATTCTGAAATAACTAACTGGTCAAAAAAAAGAACTAGCAAAATAATGATACATACAAAAAAAAAGAACATTAATTTACGCTCAAAAACATCTGTCTTAAATTTAAAATTTAATTGTGTACAAAAATTAGGAAATATACTAGCACGAACAATTATAAAAGAACTAAAAAATACTAGTTCTTTAAAACAAATTAATCTTAAATATGCTAGCTTTGGAATACTAAAATCACCTCATTTTCCATCTATATTAATAGAAACAGGATTCATAAGTAATAGAACAGAGGAAAGAAAATTAAATAATAAATTTTATCAACAAATCTTAGTTAATTCTATATATCTTGGACTAAAAAAACATTTTTTTGAAAACAATAACAAAAAAAGCACTAAAACATTTTTTAAAAAATGCTATTAAAAACATATAAATATTATGAGAATATTTTTTTTATATTTATAATAACTATCCTATAATGTTAGTTAATTATTACATAAATTTATGAATTAAATTTTATATAGTCTATATGTTCCAATACTAAATTGTCTAAAATATTTTTAAAGCACATATTTTTAAAAATGCAATCTTATTATTTATTGGTATTCATTTGAAACTTTTTATTAAACTTCTCAACGCGACCACCAGTATCTGCTATCCTTTGTTTTCCAGTATAAAAAGGATGACATTTAGAACATACATCAATGTTCACATTTTTACATAAAGTAGAAAAAATTTGGATTAAATTCCCACAAGAACAAGTAATTAATATTTTAGAATAACTAGGATGAATATTTTTTTTCATAAATCCTTCCAATTTCATCTATTATTAAAACTATTATAATATAAAGTTTTTCTATGAAACGTCTAAAAAATTCTAATATTATTATTATAACATTAATGATAATAAATAAAAAATTATTTTTTTTAAGTAAATATACTGTTAATATATATTAAAATTACTAATTTTCTCTATATCTTAAATTTCAAAATATAAAGATTTCTAACTATTAAATACATATAACCTTTATGAACTTACAATTTATTTTGTATTTTATACAATTAAAAATAAAATAATATTCATTTAAATATAATCATATCTTCTAAAACGACAATGATTAATAAAGATTTCATATTCTATGAAAAATTTAAATACACTTTTTTAAAAAAAAGTATTAATAAAAATAATAGTACTATTACAATTGCCATGTTAATATTCATTTTAATATTACTAATCATGGTATTAATTAACACATTCGTCGGAAAAAAAATATTTCAAAACAATATTAACTATATGAAATCTAAAAATTCAAAAATAACAACTGATAGCATTCCAAAACAACCAAAAGAAAAATGGAAATATATATATAAATTAAAAAATGATGAATAAATGCTACATTACTATTAATTTTAAAATATAAAATAATATTCATATATCAATTAAACTAACATAATATATCGATGTTACGGAATAAAATTAACTTTTAATCATTTGTAAAATAAAAATTGTTTTATTATTACTACCATAATTTTTAATACTAAAATTTAAACATATTACGAATAGAAAACTATAAACTAAAATTTTCGTTATATCTTTAACAGATATACAACTTAAATACCACATATTAACGTAATAAAACAAAAATTTTAATATTATTCTAATAAATTTAGAAATTTAACTAGTAACATTTAAAATTATTAAATTTCATATAAGGATTATATTTCATGACAACAATTCTTAGTGTTCGCCTTAAGAAAAAAGTAGTTATTGGTGGAGATGGACAAGCGACATTAGGTAACACTATCATGAAAAGTAATGTTCAAAAAGTAAGAACATTGTATCACGATAAAGTAATAGCAGGGTTTGCTGGAGGTACAGCTGATGCATTTACATTATTTGAATTATTTGAAAAAAAATTATTAATGTATCAAGGACACTTACAACGAGCTGCAATTGAATTAGCAAAAGATTGGCGAACCGATAAAATATTACGCAAACTTGAAGCTGTATTAGCAGTAGCAGACAAAAAACAATCATTAATCATTACAGGAAATGGAGATGTAATTCAACCAGAAAATAACCTAATGGCAATAGGTTCAGGTGGACCTTATGCACAAGCCGCAGCGCAAGCAATGTTAGAACATACTTCTCTTACTGCAAGACAAATTGTAAAAATAGCACTTAAAATTACTGCTAGAATTTGTATTTATACAAATGATATTTTTACTGTCAAAGAACTAACTTCGGAAAAGTAAGGATTATCTTTATGTCAAATATGACTCCTCGCGAAATAGTTAAAGAACTTAATCGATTTATAATCGGCCAAGAAAAAGCAAAACGTGCTGTAGCAATTGCTTTACGAAATCGCTGGCGTCGAATGAAACTAAATAAAGAATTAAGACGTGAAGTAACGCCAAAAAATATTCTTATGATCGGCCCTACTGGAGTAGGAAAAACGGAAATTGCTAGACGTTTAGCTACGTTAGCAAATGCCCCTTTTATTAAAGTAGAAGCTACAAAATTTACAGAAATAGGATATGTAGGAAAAGAAGTTGATTCAATTATAAGAGATTTAACAGATTTATCTATAAAAATGATACGAAATCAAGCTTTTAAAAAAAATAAACAAAAAGCACAAGAAATGGCTGAAGAACGAATTTTACATGTTTTAGTTCCTACAATCGAAAAAAAATGGGAAAAATCAGAAACTCCTAATAAACCTAACGCAGCTATCCAATTATTTAGAAAAAAATTAAGAGAAGGACAGTTAGATGAAAAAGAAATTGAAATAAATATTTCTACTACACCTATGGGGGTAGAAATTATGGCACCACCAGGAATGGAAGAACTTACTAATCAATTACAATCGTTATTTCAAAACTTAGGAGGAAGAAAAAAAAATGTAAAAAAATTAAAAATTAAAGATGCTATGAAATTATTAATAGAAGAAGAATCAACTAAACTAATTAATTCAGAGGTACTCAAAAAAGAAGCAATTTATGCAGTTGAACAACATGGAATCGTATTTATTGATGAAATTGATAAGATATGTAAAAATAGAGGGTCAACAGGACCTGATGTTTCGAGAGAAGGAGTACAACGAGATTTACTACCATTAATTGAAGGTTGTACTATATCTACCAAACACGGTATGGTTAAAACAGATCATATCTTATTCATTGCATCAGGGGCTTTTCAAGTTTCTACTCCTTCAGATTTAATTCCAGAATTACAAGGTCGATTACCAATTCGAGTAGAATTACAAGAACTAACAATAGATGATTTTGAATTAATTTTAACAGAACCCAAAGCATCAATCACTGTACAATATAAAGCTTTAATGAAAACAGAAAAAGTTAACATCAACTTTACTAAAGAAGGTATTCGTCATATTGCTGAAGCAGCTTGGAAAGTCAATGAATCTATAGAAAATATTGGAGCTCGTCGACTATACACTGTGCTAGAACATTTGATGGAAGATATTTCATTTAGCGCAAGTGATAACGAAAAGGAATTAATTATCAATATAGATGAAAAATATGTTAGTAAACATTTAGATAATTTAATTTTAAATAATGATCTTAATCGATTTATCTTATAATAATTCGCATAAATTATTTTTGTGCACAGAATTGATTACTTTCCTATCTTAAAAAGATAGGAAAGACTTGTTATATTCATAGAAATATATTTATAAAATATTATTTTTAGTAAAATTATCTTTAAATTTTTAAATATCATGTAGAACGTTTTTTCAAGAATTTATATATAAATATATTATCTAAAAATAATTTTAATAAACAACATTATAAATACTATATGTTGTTAATTTTATTTAACAATCCATTTAACATATCTTTCCATATATCTCTTTCTTCTTTTAACTTTTTATTATCTTCTTCTACTTGTAATTTATTTGATAATATTGTATCAATTTCTTGTTTTTGATTATCATTTTTTTCTTTTAATTCTTTGATTTCTATTTGTAACAACAAAATAGTGTCAATAGCTTGTTGTATTTTTTCTTCTAATTTTGAAAAAGTTTCAAAAATCATTAATTTATACCTTAATTAATATAAAATGTTTATTTTTTACTAAACTATATGTTATTTATACTATATATTTAAAATAATAATCAAAAATTTTATCTTAAATAATAATTCACTATTTTTAAAA
Organism: Buchnera aphidicola (Floraphis choui); assembly: GCA_039830045.1. Classification (NCBI taxonomy): domain Bacteria; kingdom Pseudomonadati; phylum Pseudomonadota; class Gammaproteobacteria; order Enterobacterales; family Erwiniaceae; genus Buchnera; species Buchnera aphidicola. The sequence goes on from CP140044.1 coordinate 589,248, forward strand.
TTATTAAAAATTGTTTTTTATAAAAATTGAAAAATAATTATTAATAACTTTTAAATTTCAATTAAACAATCTTATAGAACTTTATTTAAGTACATTGTATAATATTTAATAAATATACTTTATTAATGTAAAACTATTTATAAATATATTTTTCATAATTTAACTATTTGAATTATGATATTTTTATAAAAAATATACATGAAATAATTGTAAATTATAAAATTATAATATAATTTAAAAAATTAATAATAACTAATATATTCAACTTAATTAAGTATAATTATTTTATAAAAATGTCTTAGTATTCATTATAAAATTTATAATTTATGTACTACCTTAAAGTCCATTCTATTGTTTTCTTCAAAAATTCTGAACCTTGAGTAGTTAATATAGATTCAGGATGAAATTGAAAACCACAAATTCTTTCATTATTATTTCGAACAGCCATTACTACTTTTTTATAATAAGCATTAACAGTTAATATTTTAGGGATATTACTACAAACAAGAGAATGATATCGCGCTACAGGAAAAGGGTTAGGCATACCAAAAAACATATCTCTTTCATCATGATGAATTAAAGAAGCTTTCCCATGTAATATTTCTCCAGCATATTCTACATTACCCCCATACATTTTTACAATAGCTTGATGTCCCAAACAAATTCCAATAATAGGCATTTTCCCGCGAATTAATTTTAATAATTTTAGCATACAACCTGCGTTTTCGGGGCTTCCTGGGCCTGGAGATAACATTAAAATTGGATTATGCATTTGAGATAGTTTTTTTAAAACAATACTAATCGAAATTGTGTTGCGATAAACAATAACATTATGATTATTAATTCGAAGTTGATCTACTAAATTATAAGTAAATGAATCAATATTATCCAATAAAAATATATCGTTATTCATTATTTAATACTCTATATGACAAGAATGTGATTCAGCTATTGCTTGTAATACTGCTTGAGCTTTATTTTTACTTTCATCTGCTTCAGATTGTGGTATAGAATCTAATACTATCCCAGCTCCAACTTGAACAGTAGCAATATTATTTTCAACATATGCAGATCGAATAATAATACACGTATCTAACGATCCTGAAGCAGTAAAATATCCTATAGATCCTCCATAACTTCCTCTTCTTTCTCCTTCTGCACTAGCAATTAATTCCATTGCTCGAATTTTCGGGGCACCACTCAATGTTCCCATATTCATACATGCTTGATACGCATGAAATACATCTAAATTAAATTTCAATTTTCCTACTACTCTTGAAACTAAATGCATAACATGAGAATATCGATCTACCTTTGTTAAATCAGCTACGTATCGAGTACCTGGGTCACAAATTTTTGCTAAATCATTACGAGCTAAATCTACCAACATTATATGTTCAGCTAACTCTTTATGATTGGTTCTCATCTCGAGTTCTATCCTACTATCTAAATCTAAATCTAATGATCCATCTAGTTTCCTTCCTCTAGGTCTAGTTCCTGCAATAGGATAAATTTCAATTTGTCTAGATGAAGTATCATACTTTAAAGCACTTTCTGGAGAAGCTCCAAATAATGTAAAATAAGCGTCTTTCATAAAAAACATATACGGACTAGGATTATTCTTTTTTAGAATATCATAGGCTGCTAATGAATCAATACATGGTAAATAATAACACCTAGAAGGAACAACTTGAAAAACCTCTCCAATCAATATTGATTTTTGCATATTTTTAATGACGTTAATATATTCCTGATCAGTTTTATTACACATTAATGTCATTTTCTTAAATTTAATAGGTCTTAATGGAGACAAAGGTTGAGATAGCTGTTTTTTTACTTCTAACAATCTACATCTTAATCTATCTCTTTCAAATAAGTCTGAAGAAAATAAACTTGATTGTATACAGCAAGTTTTTTTCTTATGATCCAATACTAGTAATGTTTCAGCTAGATAAAAACAAAAATCAGGACAGGATTGAGTAGTTTTTAATTTTGGTAAATCTTCAAAACTAGATACTAAATCATATGCAAATAAACCTCCAAAAAACATAGATTTAGAGAATTTATTATTTTTTACACTGTTTATTAAAAATCTTAGTGAATCTAATACAGACAATGCATGCAATTTTTTATCTTCATCTAAACTTCTAGAAATTAAAGGAAACTCAACTTTTAAAAAACGACCATCAGATAATATTTTTACTTCTTTTGGTAACAAGGATTTAAAAATAGGAAGCAAACTTATCCCATTTTTCGTTAACGCTTCTAATGTAACTACTTGATTTAACGCTGAGATTCGCAATGCAGAATCTATAATCATCATACTTTCTACATTATGTCTTTTGTTAATTTCAGCGGATTCTAAAAGTAACGTATTATTTTTTTCACGACAAATATGATGAAAAATAGCTGTTGGGTTTGGCTGGTAAAATGCTTCAATTTCTAAAACATCCATTCTCTTAAGATGTTCATTCATGTTATTGATTCCAATTTTACTATATATGTTAAATTTAAAACATAAAAACTACTACGTTACATTTTACTATTAATATAGCCGGTTATATTATTATTGAAAATAAAAAATTTATTTCAACTAATTGCAACACATAACATTCCATACTATAGAATACACAATATTTATAAACTTTAATAACTTAATGAACTTAATATGTTAATACATTGTCAATTAAAGTAAATAGTTTTAAATATATATTAAAATATAATTTATTTTAAATTTTAACTAAATATACATAGCTACTATAAATAGTAATAAAATGTATAGTTTTTTAATAATATAAATAACCTTTATTAATTTTAGCGAATAATTTAAGTAAATTTCAAAATAATTCTAAAATATGCTATCTTATTAAAAATACAAAGATATCAATATTTTAATCTTTAATAGCATCTTTAAATAATTAACATTAATTTCAAAAATTCAACTAAATTTTATTATTGTATTAATAATGTATATTTAATTAAAAAATAAATCCTAAACTAAACAATTTTTAAAATTAAAATAGTAGAATATCAGAAGGATATTTAATATGAACGACTGGACTACAGCTAAGATAATTAAAATAAAAAAATGGAAAAACAATTTGTTTAGTCTAATTTTAAATGCATCTATTTATCCTTTTATTCCTGGTCAATTTTCCAAATTAGCATACATAAAAAAAAATGGAAAAAAAATTCAAAGAGCATACTCGTATGTTAATGCTCCTGAAAACATAAACTTAGAATTTTATATAGTACTCATACCTGAAGGAAAACTAACTCCAAAACTATATAACTTATCATATATAGATAAAATAATGATTAAAAAAACATCATCAGGATTTTTTATTTTAAATGAAATTCCATACTGTAAAAACTTATGGATGTTCGCTACTGGCACAGGAATTGGACCTTATTTATCTATATTACAACATCAAAATGGAACTAATAAATTTAAAAATATTATATTAGTCTATGCAGTTCGATATCGTAATGATTTAGTATATCTTCCTTTAATAAACAACTTAAAACAACAATATAATGGACAATTGCATGTACAAATTATTATTAGTAAAGAAACAACTAATTTCTCACTATATGGAAGAATTCCTAAGCTATTAGAAAATAACTCGTTAGAAAATAAATTAGGATTTAAAATTAATAAAAATACATGTCATGTTATGTTATGTGGAAATCCTAAAATGATAAAAGATACAAAAAACTTTCTTATAGAAAAAAGAAATATGAAAAAAAACCTCAGAAGTAATCCCGGCCAAATTACTAGTGAAACTTATTGGTAATAACACGATATTATCACTAAAAAACTAAGTAAATTATTTTAAAATTAATAATATTATTAATATTACCTATATAAAATTTTTATTAATATTGTTTTATAATAAAAAACCAATAATAAATATTATAAGTATGATTATTAGCGTATTATAATTTAAATAAAAGAAACATACCAAAAATGATAACGTCAATCAAAAAACATTAGAAATTAAACCATATGATACACGTACATTAATTAATCATAATCAATTTAAAAATATTATTAAAATTCATTTTAAACTCCTATATATTTAATTATATCAGTTAATTTGTGAATACACTCAATGGAAATAAAAGTAATTTATCCTGGAACATTTGATCCAATTACATACGGACACCTAGATATTATAGCTAAAATAGAAAAAATATTCAATTTTATCGTAATTGCAATTTTTGAAAATATTGAAAAAAAACCATTATTTAATATAAAAACACGTATTAAATTAGTAAAAAACACCACTAAAAAATTTAAAAATATTAAAAAAATTATTAGTTTTAATAATTTATTAGTTCATACTGCTCAATTCGAAAAAATAAATTATATAATTAGAGGCATCCGAACTAGTTTAGATTTTGAAAATGAACTCAATATGTTTAACATAAATAAAAAGCTATATCCAAAACTAGAAAACATTTTATTTTTTCCGTCTCCACAATATTCTTGTATTTCTTCATCATTAATAAAAGAAATAGCTAAATATGGAGGAAGCGTAAATAACTATGTTCCAAACTTAGTGCGCTTTGCTTTACTAAAAAAATATAAAAACATAAAACGTTATTAATTCGAATTAACATATGTAAAATTAATAACAATTTAATATTAAATTAAAAATGAAGTATATAAATAATGAAATTTATATACTTCAATAATTATGCGGCTTATTGATAAAACAATAATGATTACTTACATACCCAAATACTTGTTTAACAAACAAAACTAATTTTACATTAAAAAGTATGCATATTCTATATTTGGAGCATGGTCTTTAGAAAGAATCATTGATGTTTGTACTCCAAATGAATCATATGTATTACCATCTAGTTTATAGCTAGAATCTAACTGTGACTTACTAGTAGCAACTAACTGAAATGTTCCATTATTTAACTCATCTACAACATAAGAAACATTCATATCTTTCAACTTCAAATCAGCTAATTCTGGACGTTCGGAAAATAACTCAATATATGGTTGAGAAAATAAATCAAGATGAGAATATGAAGAAATTAACTGTCTTGATTCTAAATTAGGTATCGCATATTTAAAACTAGTTAACATATCCTCTGGAGAACGTTTAGAAATTTTTTGTCCATTAACCTGTAATACAGAATTTTCTCCTTCAAAAAGAAAACTATCATTTAACTTTACAGTCTTACTTAACTCATTAAAATGATTTTGAAATTTCTGACCTACAGATGTATGAAATTTATCACCGTTCGTTTTTAAAGTAAACCAATAAGGTTTTTTTAAATCCTTATCTTCAATTGCTTGTTCACTTGTCTGAATAGCATTATCTGTTGATATTATATTATTAGATTTAATTTCAGTATTATTGTGATCTGAACTAGAGGTAATACTGTCGTAAAATCCAGTAACCGTAGATATTACACTTTTACCAAAATCAACAGAAGCATCAAATACAGATTTTCCTGTATCTTTTATGAATTTAATAGTTGCATTAAAAACTCGCTCTCCAGTATCATATATCGATACACAAGTATCTGATACTGTACTCAGTAACGCATCAAAAAAATGTGTTATAGGAGTAAAATTAAAATTTAATGCCTCTGGAAGAGTAAACTCTGGTGTTACATTTTTAAAAAAAGTATAAACAGGTATAAAAAACGAAGCAAAACCTTTCAATTTTTCTATTTTATTCGAATCCTCATCTGTTAATGAGTAATTATCCATTACAGCGGGATCCATTGAAAAATCTATAGTTTGATCGTCAGGAAAAACAGGATACACAACATTTAATTTATCTTGAAAAGAGAAAACTTGTACCATATGACTCGATTCAGGAGTAGAATAAATGTCATTATCTTGATTTTTTTCTATTGAAGTACCTTGAGGGAGTGTGCTTTTATTCACATCTGAAAGTTGTATACCATCTACAACTGAAATTGATGACATAATATTACGTCCTCTTTTTTTTATTAATTCTTTTTACTTTAATTTAACTTTTTAGTCAAGTTTTGTATAACATTTTACAAAAAATATTTTTAACATTTCAAAAACAATTAACTATTATAAATATAACATATCTTATTTTCATCCACTAAGTTAGTGACATTTAATACTATTATTAAAAATAAAACAATATTATTAATTATATTTTTAATGCTATTATTAACAATTTATAATTTCATTATAACCAATTTAAAATATCTATATAAATTAAATTCACTTTAAAAAGAGTTAAAATCTATATTTTTAATCTTAACATCTTTCATAAATTATAACATCAAATATTATTTATTATAAATTTATTCTTCAATCTGTCTAATTTAGTTCGTTTTTAAAATATATCTTAGTATATATTAGATTTTTTCTAACATAAAACTTTTAATATCATTAATATTATAATAAAAGTTAAACAATAATTTTAAAAATTTAAATTAATTAAATCAATTTAACTATTCTTTTCGAATTAAATATTTTAAAAAAGATACAAATATTTCTACAATATTCTAACATGTAATTATTATATAAAACATTTTTAAAATATTTGATCATTTCGAAACTTTAAACAAATATTTAAATGTTATAATATTTATCCAAAATTACATAATGATAAAACATATTTTATAAAAATAGTTAATTAATTAATTAACTAATTAATTAATTAAAACAATGTTAAACTAATCCAGTACAAAATACTAGATAACAAAATAGAAACAGGAAAAGTCAATATCCAAGAAGTAATTATATTTTTTATAGTACTAGTTTGTATTCCATATCCATCAATTAATACAGATCCAGCTATAGAAGATGAAACAATATGAGTTGTTGATACTGGAATTCCCGTATAACTTGCTGTACCTATAGAAATAGCAGATGTTAATTGAGATGATATAGCTTGTGCATATGTCATGTCTTGTTTTCCAATTTTTTCTCCAAACGTAATTGTTATTCTTTTCCATCCTATTACAGTACCAATAGATAATGATAATGCTACTAATGTAATAATCCATATAGGTGCATATTCAATAGTATGTAATAAACTTTCTTTTAAATTATTTAAAAAAATTTTATCATCAGACTGAATGGAAGAGTATTGATTAATTATTTCTATAAATTCAGTAATATAAAGTAACGATTGACGCAATATATAACGTTGATCAACATTTAATTCTTTATAATCAAGTGCATTTTTTAACAATTTACATGAATTATGAAAAATACTTAATATTTTTTCTTCAGGAGATGCTGAAAACAATACTAAATTTGAATTTTTTATATGAGTAGTCATTGTGTCTAAACTAACTTTTAAATTTAATTTATTATGAATATAATATTTTTCTAAATCAAAAATAGAATTCCTAGTTTTCTCAATATCATTTTGTGACGCATTTAAATTGACAAAATATCCTGATGGAGAAATGCATATTAACACTAACATAATCAATCCAATTCCTTTTTGACCATCATTTGCTCCATGCGAATAACTCACACCAATAGAGGATAAAATTAATATAATTTTAATTAAAAATGGAGGACTAATATTTTTAGTACATTTTTCATAATTTTTTGGAGTAATATCAAGATAATAATTTTTTCGATTAATCTTACAAAAATACTTTAAAACAAGAACTAACGTACCAGCTACTATTAACCCTAATATAGGAGAAATAATTAAAGATAAAAATACGTTTGATAACTTATTTACATTAAAAATGTCTATTAAAGATAAGTGATTACTTATAGCATAAGTAATATTAATTCCAATAATAGTTCCAATTAATGTATGAGAACTAGAAATTGGTAAGTAGAGCAACCATGTACATAAGTTCCATAAAATAGCAGCAAATAACATAGAAAAAATAGCTTTTAAACCGTATGAAGAATCAATATTAAGCAATAAATCAATTGAAAGAAGGTGTACAATTGTATAAGCTACACTCAGCCCTCCAAATACCACTCCTAAAAAGTTAAATATCCCAGAAATTATCACTGCTAATTCTGAGCTAAGTGCATGAGTATAAATTACAGTGGCTATGGCATTAGCAGAATCATGAAAACCATTAATTACTTCATATAACAAAATTATTGAAAAGGCAAAAATAGCTAACATACTATCATAATCAAAATGCGAAAAAAAATATGGCATAATCTTTAAACCATTTTAAAGATATAAACTCAATTCATTATCTGTGAAAAAGATAGATTAAGAAAGATATAACACATGCAATTATTATAAAATTTTATTTTAGATAAAATTATCGAAATATTAATCAATTAATTATTAATTCAAAAATTTTTATAATTCTTCAAAAAAGACAATATAAAACTAGAATAATATTTTAATATCTATTTCATATTAACTTTATAAGTTATTCTATTTAGTTTAATTGCTAATACCATTCCAATACATAAAGCAATAATTATAAACACTGAAATTCCTATCCATCCGTTTATTACCCAAAAAATTCCACTTATCGTGCCTAAAACACTAGATCCTAAATAATATGAGAATAAATAAATAGATGAAACATAACATCGATTATTGTTTGCTTGTTGACCAATCCACGTACTAGTAACCGAATGTGCTGCAAAAAATCCAGCTGAAAATAAGAATAAACCCAAAAAAATTAAAACTATTTCATTCCATTGGGAAATACAAAGACCTAAAATCATCATCGTTAAAGATGTTATTAATACGATACCTTTTCCATATTTTTCAACAAGCATGCCTGCTTTAGGAGAACTGTATACGCCTATTAAATAAATAATTGATAAAATACTAATAGTTTTTTGATGCAATAAAAACGGTTTGGATAATAATCTATATCCAATATAGTTAAAAACTGTAATAAAACTCCCCATCAAAAAAAATCCCATTAAAAATAATTTAGACAAAACAGGATGCTTCCATTGCAATAAAAAATGCATAAAAATTTTTCTAGGATGTAAAGAAACTGAATGAAAATTATTAGAATGTGGCAAAAAAATCAAAAATAATACTGAAAAAATAAAAGCTAAAACACTAATCCATTCTAATACTAATTGCCATGAAATACTTTCTGCTAGGACACTACTAAATAACCTACCACAAAAGCCGCCAATAGTATTACCACTAATATACAATCCCATGGAAAGCGATAAAGTACTAGGATGAATTTCTTCACTTAGATACGTCATAGCTACTGCTGCTACACCACTTAACGCCAATCCTGTAAGTGCTCGCATGAATATAATGTGTTCCCAACTAGTCATTTTCGAACAACAAAAAGTAAACAAAGCTGCTAAAAATAAAGAGCTTGACATGACCTTTTTTCTTCCTATTTTATCTGATAATGGACCTGTAAATAACATTCCCATTGCCATCATAGCAGTAGAAGAAGATAACGATAAGCTACTTTCCGCAGGACTTAAAGAAAAATTTTTTGAAAATAAAAATAGAATGGGTTGAACACAATATAAAATAGAAAACGTTGAAAAACCCGCTAAAAACAAAGAAATTGTTACCACTAAAAATTTTTTTGTACCTTTTTTTACATAATGTTTACTATTATTTGTATTCTCTTTAATTTTTAAATTTTTACACTTATGAATATAATATTGGTCTTGCAAAACTAGCTTCTTATTCAAAAAATTCAAAATATATCCCTTTTTTTAAGAATACAATTTTAAACTAAATGTTCTAAAATATATTTAAAATACTATATAGTAATAAAAAGTTTTACTATATAAGAGATTTTTATTAAATATTAACAATACTTTATTAAAAACACTTCTACTAATAACAAAACACATAATGTCTAATAGATATACATAAAAACCATATAATTATGTTATAAGTAAAAACATCCATCGTAAATATGTGTGGCTGAACCTATCATGTATAATTTTTCTAAATTACCATTCCAATTAATTTGTAATTTTCCACCTAATAAATCAACCTGAACTTCATTTAATAACATATTCTGTTTAATTCCAACTGCAACAGAAGCACATGCACCACTACCACATGAACGTGTTTCTCCCACTCCTCTCTCATACACTCGAAGAGCAATATGTTTCTTCGATATAATTTCCATAAAACTAACATTGACTCCCTCAGGAAATAATTTATGAGTACTTAAAATAGATCCAACTTCTCTTACTGGATAATTTTTTATATCTTTTTCAATTATAACGCAATGAGGATTACCCATCGATACTACATAATAATTTATAATTTTTCCTAAAACCAATGTAGAATAATATTTTTTAGTATCACAACTTAAATAAGGAACATATTTTGGATTAAAATTAGGAACACCCATATCTACACAAATATCTTTATTTTTCAATACATATAAAATAATTATTCTATTTACAGTACTAATATTAATTATTTTTTTCTTAGTAATTCCTTTCAATATTAAAAATAAAGCTAAACACCTAGCGCCATTACCACATTGTGATACCTCATCTCCACTGGCATTAAAAATCCGGTAATGAAAATCCACATCTTTTCTTTTAGGTGATTCTAACAATAATAATTGATCAAAACCAATTCCTGTATACCGATTTGACAAACACTTTATAAACGTTGATGTAATAACAAAATTACCTTTAATATTATTTAAAACTATAAAATCATTTTCTAAACCATGCATCTTAGAAAAATATATTTTTGCTTTTTTTTAATTAACATATAATTATATATTTATTTTTTGTATACTAAATTGTACTATGTTAAAATTAAAATTCAATTATAATTTTCTAAAATTATATCTTTTAATTTTTTTAAAAATATTCTAAAATACTATTCTGATAGAATATCAAAAACTAAAGTTTATCTTATACATTGCATATAACAATATTATTGTTATAATCTAATAAAAAAATTCAGTACTTATATAAAAAAGTAAAAACCGCAATGAATGATTACAATTTTCATAAATTAGCTGATAAACTATTTTTTACTATTGAAAAAAAAATTGATGATTATAATGGAAAATCAGATATTGATTGTGAAATATATCATAATATGATAGAAATAACTTTTGAAAATAAAAGCAAAATAATTATTAATCGACAAGAGCCGCTTCAACAAATTTGGTTAGCTACTAAAAAATCAGGATATCATTTTGAATATGTAAAAAAAGAATGGATATGTAATCGAACTAAAAAAGAGCTATGGACAGTTTTAGAACAATCGTGTTCAGATCAAGCTAACGAAAAAATAATATTTACCGTACCAAGAAACATAACTTATAAAAATTAATAATAAATTATATCTAAAATATATATATTAAATTCTAATATATTATGTATTATGCTATCAAATTCAAGTTAATAATTTAATTTTTAATTCAATTTCTAAAAAATTCACATTATTACCAATATTTCATATTATAAAAAATAAGAAATTACATTAATTTAAATGATCTAGAAAAATAAATTATATCTTATTATATCAATAATATGATCTTTAAGGATATACTCTAAAAAAATAATATTTTTAAATATTATAAACATTTAAGTTAATATCTCGGTGAGAGAGGATTTGAACCTCTGACCTACTGGTCCCAAACCAGTTGCGCTACCAAGCTGCGCTACTCACCGATAACATATTAAATAATAAAAAATAAAAAAGAACTTATGGGGTGACCAATGGGTCTCGAACCCATGACATCTGGAATCACAATCCAGGACTCTACCAACTGAGCTATGGTCACCATAATATAAAAATATTTAAATTTTGCGTTCGACAGGAATTGAACCTGTGACCTCTACCTTCGGAGGGTAATGCTCTATCCAACTGAGCTACGAACGCTTTTATAAAATATAATATTTTCATATTATGAGTATTTTTTTATAATGTCCAGCTTTTTTTAAGTAATTAATTATTTAAATTATACTAATCGTATTAAATGTAACTTTAACAAAATTAGCTACATTAAATAATGTTAAAAATTTACTATAAGAAACATCAATAAAAACAATGTTTTTTATATTAAATTTTTTCAATAAATAATATTAATTATATAAATTATCACTACTTACAAAAATATGATCCAACAATATTAATAAACAGCATTTAATACTATTATTTAAAATAATAAATACTAAAATATTAAGAACGTTTCATCATATCAAAGAATTCATTATTAGTTTTAGTCATTGCCAACTTATTTATTAAAAATTCCATAGCATCAATTTCACCCATAGGGTGAATTATTTTACGTAAAATCCACATTTTCTGAAGTTCATCCGGTTGAGTTAACAACTCTTCTTTTCTTGTCCCTGACCTATTATAGTCAATAGCAGGAAAAACACGTTTTTCTGCTATTTTTCTTGATAAAGGTAATTCCATATTTCCAGTTCCTTTAAATTCTTCATAAATTACTTCATCCATTTTCGAACCTGTATCAACTAATGCTGTAGCAATAATAGTTAAACTGCCTCCTTCTTCTACATTACGTGCAGCACCAAAAAATCGCTTAGGCCTATGTAATGCATTGGCATCTACTCCACCTGTTAAAACCTTTCCTGACGCTGGTACTACTGTATTATAAGCTCTTGCCAACCGAGTAATAGAATCTAATAATATAATCACATCTTTTTTATGCTCTACCAATCTTTTTGCTTTTTCAATTACCATTTCTGCAACTTGTACATGTCTAGATGCTGGTTCATCAAACGTAGAAGCAACTACTTCTCCTTTAACTAATCTACACATTTCAGTTACTTCTTCTGGTCTTTCATCTATAAGCAAGACCATTAATACACAATCAGGATGATTATAAGCAATACTCTGCGCTATATTTTGCAAAAGCATTGTTTTTCCAGCTTTAGGAGGAGCAACAATTAAACCTCTTTGCCCTCTACCAATAGGAGAAGCTAAATCTAATACACGTGCCGTTAAATCTTCAGTAGAACCATTTCCTCGTTCCATTCTTAAACGAGAATTAGCATGCAAAGGAGTTAAATTCTCAAATAAAATTTTACTTCTAGCATTTTCAGGTTTATCATAATTCACTTCATTAACTTTTAACAATGCAAAATATCTTTCGCCTTCTTTTGGAGGACGAATCTTTCCAGAAATAGTATCACCAGTTCGCAAATTAAATCTTCGAATTTGACTAGGAGAAACATAAATATCATCAGGACCAGCTAAATACGAACTATCAGACGAACGTAAAAAACCAAATCCATCTTGTAAAATTTCTAATACACCGTCTCCAAATATATCTTCTCCACTTTTTGCATGTTGTTTTAATATAGAAAAAATAATATCTTGTTTTCTCATGCGTGCTAAATTTTCCAGTCCTGCATGGTCACCAAGAATAATTAATTCAGAAACTGGTATATTTTTTAATGCAGTAAGATTCATAATGATAGGTTCTTAGTAAGATCAGAGTCAATCTTGAAATGATATATAAACAAATAAAATAAAATAATTTAAACAAAACCAACTAGTTTTTTCATAATATTTAAAAACTAAAAACGTTTAATACTACCACATTGGCAGTATTAAATCTATAAATTTTAAAAAATTTTAATATCTAAGATAAAAACATAATTTTCAAACTATTTTAAATTAGAATCTAAAAAATCTTTTAATTGAATTTTTGACAATGCGCCGATCTTAGTTGCTATTAATTCTCCTTTTTTGAATAACAATAACGCAGGAATGCCTCTAATAGAATATTTCGGGGCAATATTAGGATAAGAATCAATATTAATTTTTGCAACAATCAAACGATCACTATATTCTATAGATATTTCCTCTAAAATAGGCGCTAAAATTTTACATGGATTACACCAATCAGCCCAAAAATCAACTAAAACTATGTGATTTGATTCTAAAACGTTTTTACTAAAATTATCATCAGTTAAATTAACTATATTTCTTGTCATGCTTTACCCTTAATAAGAATAATAATTTTATATATTTATATAATTTTTATTGAAACATTAAAGTTTTACAAATACAATATATTTTAATAATTATCTTAATATTTTGCATACTTTATTAATACAAGAAATACTTTTTATCAAAATCACTTATTCATATTTCATTCTTTTTATTCCAAAACAAATCACTTTCTGGTAATTCCAATAAAAATCGACTAGGTATAGTACGAATAATCTCTCCATATTGACAACGTGTTTCAGAATAACTAAAAAATAATTCTTTTCTAGCTCTAGTAATTCCAACATAAGTTAATCGTCGTTCTTCATCTAAATTATTACTAATAGAATTATAATGTGGTAAAATCCCTTCTTCCATACCTACTATAAACACATAATGAAACTCTAATCCTTTTGAAGCATGTAATGTCATTAACTGAATTTTATCAATATTAACATTTTTATCTTTTAATTCATTTTGAAGAATAAATTGAGTAATAATTTCTGATAAAAAACTAGATTCATTATTATTTTTGTATTCACTTACTAATTCAGAAATCCAATCTAATAATGTACATATATTTTTTATACATATTTCATAAACTTGTGAATTCTTTAAAACTTTTAGTAACCATATATCATATTGTATACTAGAAATTAAGTTTTTTAATACTTTTATAGGATCAACAAAAATACTTTTTTTTAAATTCTGTATTAATATTATAAAATTTTGTAATGCATTGAAACTACGAAGCGTTAAACTATGTTTTAAACCAATATCACTACTAGAAAAAAATAAACTTTTTTTTCTTTTCTTACTCCACTCTTGTAATTTATTTAAAGTTATATTTCCTATTCCTCTAGAAGGTCGATTTATTATTTTTAAAAAAGCTATATCATCATTAGGATTAAGAATTAATTTTAAATAAGCTAATATATCTTTTATTTCAACTCGAGAAAAAAAAGAAGAATTGGTTACAACATGATATGGAATTTTAAAATTTACTAGCACTTTTTCAAAAACCTTTACTTGATAATTATTTCGATATAATATGGCATAATCTTGATATCTAGTCATATAACAAGATTTATGAATTAATATTTTTCTCGATATTAACTTTGCTTCTTCTTCTTCACTTCTAGCGGACATGATAGTAACGATAGGCCCATAATCTGAATTAGAAAATAATTCTTTTTTCAAAAAAAGAGGATTGTTTTCTATTAAAACATTGGCAACTCTCAAAATTCTTCCGGACGAACGATAATTATGCTCTAATTTTATTATATGCAACTTAGGATAATCTAATTTTAACAATGAAAAATTTCGTAACCTAGCTCCTCTCCAGGAGTAAATAGACTGATTATCATCACCTACTAAAGTAAATTTTGCGTTATTTTTACTTAATAATTTTATTAATTCATATTGAATAAAATTAGTATCCTGATATTCATCAACTAACAAATATTGAATTTTTCTTTCCCACTTCTCTCTTAAAAACTCATTATTTTTTAATAATAATGTAGGAATAAAAATTAAATCATCAAAATCCAACGTATTACACGATCTAAGATACAACTCATATAATTCATAATAATAAGCATAATTTTTTTCTAAAATAGATACAGAATTAATTTTTGCATCAGAAACATTTACCAAATTGTTTTTCCAATTAGAAATTATCATACGAATTTTTTTTAAAAATATTTTATCTTTTTTATGTATAATATTTTTTAACGCAACCATTTGATCCTGTTCATCAAAAATTGAAAAGTTAGATTGAATATTTAATCGATCTAATTCAGATTTAATAATCTCTAATCCTAATGAATGAAAAGTAGAAATAGTAATTTTTTTTATAATATCTAAAGATAATTGATTAGAAAGTCTAATTTTCATTTCATTTGCAGCTTTATTTGTAAAGGTAATGGCAAAAATTTCATTCGGATTAAAATTACATTTATTAATTAAATGAACAATTTTTTTTATGATTACTTGTGTTTTTCCCGATCCTGCTCCAGCTAATATTAAACAAGGACCTAAGACGTAGCGAACAGCTTTATCTTGATTAGAATTTAAATCCATAAATGTAATTTTATAATATACTATCTAATATAAAAATATAATAACATCATTTTAATATCAAATATTAATTAATTATTGTTAATTTCAGTGATATTATCGTATTTTAATAGGTTTCATACCAATCATATATCTTCTTAATTTTTTTCCAACGATTTCTATAGGATGATTTTCAATTTCATCGTTAATCGTGTTCAAAATCATATTATCTAATTCTACGTCAACAATTTTACTACCAAGATCACCTATCTTCAACTCATTCATAAATTTTTTTAACAATGGTATTGCAGACTGTGAAAACAAATAGCTACCATATTCAGCAGTATCAGATATTACTAAGTTCATTTCATAAAGTCGTTTTCGAGCAATAGTATTGGCTATTAAAGGTAATTCATGCAAAGATTCATAATATGCAGATTCTTCTTTTATTCCTGTTTCAACCATAATTTCAAATGATAATTCAATCCCAGCCTTCAACATCGCAACCATTAACAATCCATGGTCAAAATATTCTTGTTCTAATACATTTTGAGTACAAATATTACATTGTTCAAAACTAGTATCTTTTACTTCTGCTCTCCACTTTTTTAATTGTGTATCATTATTATTCCAATCACATATCATATTTTTAGAAAATTCACCAGAAATAATGTCGTCCATATGTTTTCTAAATAATGGAGATAAAACTATTTTTAACTTGTTAGATAAAATACATGCTCTAATTTTTGCAGTATTAGACAATCTATCTAACATTAATGTAATTCCACCATGTTTTAACGATTCAGTAATAACTTCCCATCCTGACTGAATTAATTTTCCTGAATAACTTGAATTGTGCCCTTGAAATATAAGTTGTTCATAACAAACTAAAGAACACGCTTGTAACATTCCACACAAAATAGTTTGTTCACCCATTAAATCTGATTTAACTTCTGCAATAAAAGAAGAATATAAAATACCTGCACGATGACTACCGATTGAAATAGCCCAAAATTTAGCAATTTTAAGTCCAATATGATTTGGATCATTTTCAGAATGTACAGAAATCAAAGCAGGAACACCAAAACCTCTTACATATTCTTCTCTTACTTCTGTTCCTGGACACTTCGGAGCAACCATAATTACCGTAATGTCAGAACGTATTAATTGCCCAATTTCAACAATGCTAAAACCATGAGAAAAACCAAGAATAGAATTTTTTTTCATAAGTTTTTGTAGTAATTCTACTACTTGTTTATGCTGTTTATCAGGAGTTAAATTTATAACTAAATCTGCCGTTGGAATCATATCTTCATATGTACCAACAAAAAATCCATTTTTAGTAGCATTTATCCATGAATTATTTTTTTTTGAAATAGAACTAGAACGCAATGCATAAGAAATATGCAAGCCTGAGTCACGCATGTTTAACCCTTGATTTAAACCTTGCGATCCACAACCAACAATAACAATATTTTTTTCTTTTAAAAGATTAAATTCCATAGATAAAGAAGTAATATCAATTAATTTGCATGTTTGTAAATTAATTAATTTCTGACGAAAATTAAGTGAATTAAAATAATTTTTCATAAAATTCCATATTTAGTAAAGTTTTTTATTGCATAAATTAAAAAATAAGTTATATTTAATAAAAATATAGCTTTAAAAATTATGTTTTCTAACCGCACCTTGATCAGCACTCGTAGCAAAAAATGAATATATTTTTAACGCAGAAGAAATATAACGTTTTCGAAATATAGGAGTATAAGACAATTCTCCTCTTGTATCTTCATGCCTTTTTCTTAACAATAATTCATCTTTAGTTATATCTAAATTTATCTTTCGATTAGGAATATCAATATCAATAACATCACCATTTTTAATTAGAGCAATATTACCTTTACTAGCTGCTTCAGGGGAAATATGTCCTATAGATAAGCCAGATGTACCGCCAGAAAATCGACCATCAGTTATTAAAGCACAATATTTATCTAATCTCATTGACTTTAAATAAGTAGTAGGATACAACATTTCTTGCATACCAGGGCCACCTTTTGGGCCTTCATAACGAATTACAACTACACTACCTTTTATTATTTTCCCTGATAAAATTGCTTTTACTGCATCTTCTTGACTTTCAAATACTATTGCATTACCTCTAAATATTAAATTTTTATTGTTTACACCAGCAGTTTTAACAACACAACCATTTTCTGCAATATTTCCATATAGTACAGCTAACCCTCCATCATCACTAAAAGAAAATTCACAAGACCGAATACATCCTTTTTCACGATCTTTGTCTAATGAATGCCATCTATATTCTTGTGTAAATGGTTTTACTGCCCTTTTTCCAAGAGGCCCCGCGCGATACATACTAATTATATCTTTATCTTTTGAAGTTAAAATATTATATTTATTTAATGTTTCTTCTAAATTTAATCCAAGTATATTAAATGTATCCTTATTTAGCAAATTCACATAATTCAATTCTGCAAGTAAAGCCATAACTCCGCCGGCACGATGAAAATCTTCCATATGATATATAGAATTACTCGGAGAAATTTTACATAAATGAGGTATTTTTTTAGATAAATAATCAATATCTAACATTGTAAAATTAATTTTACCTTCTTGAGCTGCCGCTAATAAATGCAAAATAGTATTCGTTGATCCACCCATAGAAATATCTAAAGACATAGCATTTAAAAAAGCTTTCCTTGAAGCTATATTTCGAGGTAATACACGTTTATTGTTATTCTTATAATAGTCTTTAGTAATTTCAACTATTACTTTTCCCGAATCAATAAACAATTGCTTTCTGTCTACATGAGTCGCTAATAATGTTCCATTTCCGGGTAATGATAAACCTAATGCTTCAATAAGACAGTTCATAGAATTTGCAGTAAACAAACCAGAACAAGATCCACATGTAGGACAAGCAGAATTTTCAATTTTATTTACTAAATCATCGGAAACACTTGGATTCGCACTATATAAAATTGCATCTACTAAATCTACCTTTTTTTCCTTTCCTTCTATGATAATCTTACCTGATTCCATAGGACCACCAGAAACAAAAACACATGGAATATTTAAACGTAACGCTGCCATCAACATTCCTGGAGTAATTTTATCACAATTTGAAATACAAATCATAGCATCTGCACAATGCGCATTAATCATATATTCTATAGAATCTGATATTAATTCACGAGATGGAAGAGAATACAACATACCAGAGTGACCCATAGCGATACCATCGTCTATAGCAATAGTATTAAATTCTTTAGCTACTCCTCCTTTTAAATTAATTTCATTAGCAACAAGTTTTCCTAATTCTCGCAAATGAATGTGACCAGGAACAAATTCAGTAAAAGAATTAACAACAGCAATTATTGGTTTATTAAAATCTAAATCTGTCATTCCTGTAGCTTTCCACAATGATCTCGCTCCTGCCATATTACGTCCTTGAGTAGTGGTTGAAGAACGATATTTTGGCATAATTTTTCCTTAAAAAAGTATTTTAAATTTAAAATTATAATTATATATTTTGTTTCGAATTACAAAGAAGAATATACTTGCCAAAAAGAAAGGATATATAAAATAAAAACCTAAAACTAAAAAATTTAAAAGCTAACTAAACTAAAAAATAAACTTTAATTACTTTTAAAATAATATATTTAAAAATCTTCAGGGGTGAAGGGAATTGAACCCCTAACATTCGGTTTTGGAGACCGATGCTCTACCAATTGAACTACACCCCTAACATTTATTTTTAATATATAATTATAATTAAAACGATTAATTAATTTTTAGTATACTATTAAATATAATATAAGTCTAGCATCAACTAATTGATAAATTGGTATTTGCAATACTATAAATTTATTAATAATTTATTTATTTATATAATTTTTCCAAAACTATTTATAAGACCTTTTTATTATTTTATAAAAAACCTCATAACAAAGTTTAATTTTAGTAATAACCAACAAAGTTATTTAAATTTGTAATAAAGAGTAAAATATAATGAAACTTCCTATTTATTTAGATTACGCAGCAACAACACCAATGGAACCTCAAGTTATGGAAAAAATGATAAAATTTCTGACATTAGAAGGTACATTTGGAAATCCAGCTTCCCGTTCACACCAATTTGGATGGAAAGCAGAAGAAGCAGTTGATATTGCAAGAAATCAAATTTCTGAACTAATTAATGCAGATCCTAGAGAAATTGTTTTTACTTCAGGTGCCACTGAATCTAATAATTTAGCAATTAAAGGTGCTACAGACTTTTACAAAAAAAAAGGAAATCACATTATCACCAGTAAAACAGAACACAAAGCAGTATTAGATCCTTGCAAATATCTAGAAAATAAAGGATTTCGCGTAACATATTTAAATCCATTAAAAAATGGAATAATCAATTCAAAACAACTAAAAAACAGTATCTGTGAAAATACTATACTTGTTTCCATTATGCATGTAAATAATGAAACTGGTGTAATACAAAATATTCAATATTTATCCGAAATTTGTGCTCACTATGGAATCTTATTTCATGTTGATGCTACCCAAAGTATAGGAAAATTACATATTAATTTAAAAAAATTAAAAGTAGACTTAATGTCATTTTCCGCACATAAAATTTACGGTCCTAAAGGTATTGGTGCATTATACGTTCGGAGAAAACCTCGCGTACGATTATCTGCACAAATTCACGGAGGAGGACACGAAAGAGGTATGAGATCAGGTACTTTACCTGTACATCAAATCGTAGGTATGGGAATAGCATATCATCTCGCTAAAAAAAATATAAATAACGACTATATATATTTAATTAATCTTCGAAATTATTTATGGGATGGACTTAAAAATATTGAAGAAGTATATTTAAATAGCAATCTAAAAAATGGGGCACCACATATATTAAATGTTAGTTTCAACTATATAGAAGGTGAATCTTTAATAATGGCATTAAAAGACATAGCAATTTCATCAGGTTCAGCTTGTACATCAGCTAGTCTAGAGCCTTCATATGTACTTCGAGCTTTAGGCGTAAAAGATGAATTAGCTCATAGCTCTATTCGTTTTTCTATTGGACGTTTTACTACTAAATCAGAAATAGACTATACTATTAAAATAGTACGAAAATCTATTGACCGTCTAAGAAATCTATCACCACTTTGGGAAATGTTTAAATCTGGAATTAATTTAGATACTGTAAATTGGACACATGATTAATCATAAATATCCAAATAGGAAAAATAAAATGACTTATAGCAAAAAAGTATTAGATCATTATGAAAATCCACGAAACGTAGGCTCATTTTCTAATTCTGATTCTAATATTGGAAGTGGTTTAGTAGGAGCTCCAGCATGCGGAGATGTAATGAAATTACAAATAAAAGTAGATGATAACGATATTATAAAAGATGCTCGCTTTAAAACTTATGGATGTGGATCAGCAATTGCTTCTAGTTCTTTAATTACAGAATGGATCATAGGAAAATCATTATCAGAAGCTGAAAATATTAAAAATACTAACATAGCAGAAGAACTTGATTTGCCTCCAGTAAAAATACACTGTTCTATTTTAGCTGAAGATGCGATTAAAGCTGCAATTACCAATTATAGAAGTAAAAAAAAGAAAAAATAAAACTTTAAAATACTTATATAAATATAAAAAACATAAAAACGTGTTGAAAACTTAAATTCATTTCAACACGTTTAAAATTAATCAAAAATAATCTAATTTTAATAAAAAGTACAAATATATGAATTACTTTCAATTATTCAATCTGCCTCAAAAATTCGAAATTAATATAGAAAAACTTAAATTACAATTTTATAAATTACAAAAACAATATCACCCTGATATAAGTGATAACATTTTCGAAAACAAAAATAATAAATATTTAGACAAATCTATAAGTATAAATAAAGGATATCAAACTCTTAAAGATCCATTAAAACGAGCCGAACACTTATTATTACTAAATTCATATGATTTTAAAAAAAAACAAAAAGAACTATCTGAAAATATATTTCTCTATAAACAGCTAGAATTATATGAAAAACTAGACAAATTAAAAAAAAACATTAAAAAAAAACTAGAATTACATAACTTTTATAATAATATTAAAAACAAAAAAAAGTGCTATTTACTAGAATTAGAATTAATGCTGGATAAAAAAAATTGGAAATTAGCAGCAACTATATTATATAAGCTATTTTTTTATAAAAAGCTTGAAGAAAAATTAGAAAACGTTGAAAATATATAACGTTAAATATTAAATTGAGAACATTAATGATTACAATTAAAAAAATTAATAAAAATTCAAAAAAAAATATACATAATACTATCAATGATAGTATATCATTCGGTATCGATTTTGGAACTACCTACTCACTAATAGCTACTACTATATCAAAAGAAACTACTATAATTTCTGATGAAGAAAATCGCATACTTTTACCTTCAATAGTAAACTATAGTCATTCTAAACCTATTGTAGGATGGCCTGCTAAAAATATGGTTATAAGCGATCCCATTAATACAATAACTTCAATAAAACGCTTAATCGGGCATTCTTTAGAAGAAATCAAAAAATTATATCCTCATTTACCTTATCACTTTAAAAAAAATAAAAACAATACTGTTTCATTTATTATAAATAATCACATAATAAGTACTATTAACGTATCAAATCAAATTTTTAACAAATTAAAAAAACGTGCAGTGTCTTTATTTAATAAAGAAATAAATGGAGTAGTGATTACTGTCCCAGCAAATTTTAATGATATACAAAGACAAGAAATAAAAAAATCAGCAGAACTTTCAGGTTTAAATGTATTGCGTTTAATAAATGAACCCACTGCAGCAGCAATTGCATACGGACTGCAATTAAAAGAAAAAGGAATTATTGCAATATACGATTTAGGTGGAGGAACATTCGATATTTCCATACTAAACTTAGATAATAATATCTTTGAAGTATTATCTACTTCTGGTAGTACTAATTTAGGAGGAGATGATATCGATTATTTATTATTCAATTACATAAAAAATAAAATCATACCATTTCAATTAAATGATATATCATCAGAAAAAGAACTATTAAATCTTGCCCAATCAATTAAAATTCAATTAAGTTCTAAATATTATGTAACTGCTGCATTTAAATCACATAATTTTTGTATTACTCGAATGGAGTTTAATAACATAATTCAACCTATTATTTCAGAAACATTAATTATCTGTAGAAATTCATTAAAAGCTGCTAAAATTTCCATAAATAACGTAAACTTTATTGTTTTAGTAGGAGGATCAACATATATCCCAGCAATAAGACAGCATGTCACAAAATATTTTAAAAAATCTCCTTTATTTTCAATTAATCCAGAACAAGTTGTAGTCGTAGGAGCAGCTATCCAAGCTAATATGCTAACCAAAGAAAATAAAAAAAATAATATTATATTATTAGATGTAATTCCTTTATCATTAGGCATTGAAATAATGGGAAATATGGTTGAAAAAATAATTTTCAAAAATACTAAACTTCCTATTTCACAAACAAGACAATTTACAACTTTTAAAGATAAACAAAAATCTATATTAATTCACATTTTGCAAGGAGAAGGAAATTTAGTACATGATTGCCAATCTTTATCGAAATTTGTACTAACAGAAATACCAGAAAAACCAGCTGGAAAAATAATTATTATTGTAAAATTTCAAATAGACGTCAGTGGTTTATTAACTGTTACAGCTAAAATAAAATCGACAAAAATTAAAAAAAATATATTAGTTAATCCTATTTATAAATTAAATACATTATAAATTTATAACAAAAAAATAAATAATCTTCGTATAAATCATAAAAATATCATATAATTTATTTATATATATCAAAAATACAAATAATTGATTGTTCAAAAGAATCATTTTATTCACAATAAAAGTTTTATTAATACATTTAAAAAAATCAATATAACTAATTAAAATATAAGACTATACATACTATGCCAAAAATTACATTTCTACCTCATAAAATATTATTACCAAAAGGCGGGACCTTTTACGCTAAAGAAGGAGAAACAATTTTAGAAGTTGCACTAAAAAATAACATAAATATTGAACATTCTTGCAATAGAGCTTGTGTATGTACTACATGTCATTGCTTTATAAAAAAAGGATATTCTTCTTTATCAATATGTCAAGAAGAAGAAGAAGATATCCTGGACAAAGCATGGGGAGTACAACCAAATAGCAGACTTAGTTGTCAAGCTAAAGTTATAAATCATGACATAGAAGTTGAAATTCCTATATATACAATAAATCAATTTTAAAATTTCAAACTTATATTGTATAAAAACAAAGATATTTAATAAAATTATTATTAAATACTACTTTAAAAAAGGATTTTTATTATTTTTAAAATAAAAATGTATAGGATTTCCTACTAATTTTAAAGTTTTTATAAAATAATTAGAAAGATATTGTTTGTAATTACTTGAAAGATGATTAAGTTTATTTCCATGAACAATAATTTTTAATGGATTTTGATCACCTAAATGAGCATATTTTAATTTTATTCTAACTCCCCTTATCATAGGAGGTTGATACTTTTCCACAGCTAAATTCATGATTTCTGTCAGTCTTGAAGTATTTAATTTTTTTATAGAGTTCTGAAATATTTTATCAATTAATTCGAAAATTTTCTTTACCCCTAATCCATTAATAGCAGAAATAAAATGAACTACTCCAATTTTCATTATTTTCAAACGTTCTAACGATACGAGCTTTCTCTTATCATATTGAGATATTTTATCGCATTTATTAAATAATATAACTACTCCACAACCACTATCAATAATATAGTTAAATAAAAATAAATCTTGATTAGAGATAACATCTGTAGCGTCTAACATTAATATAACTACATTAGCTAATTTAATAGAATGCAATGATTTTTCAATTGAAAATTTCTCTACATAATTAGAAATTTTATTTTTTCTTCTTATACCAGCTGTATCAATAAAAACATAGTTTTTATTTTCATATGTAATAACATTCCAAATACTATCCCTAGTAGTTCCTGGATAATCATCAACAATCATTCTATTTTCATTCAGAATATTATTAATTAAAGTTGACTTACCTACATTTGGTTTACCGATAACAGCTATCTTGATAAAATTAACATTTTTTTCTAATCGTGTCTTTCCTTTTTCTCTTTCAAAAATACTAAAAAATAAAGATTTTCTTTCATCGTAATTTGAAGTATTTAATTTTAATAAGTTTAAAAAATATTTTTGAATTAAAATTGTTATACCTATCCCATTAGTAGCAGAAACAGCATGAATTTCTGAAAAACCTAAAGAATAAAAATCTACTTTTTCTAATACAGGATCTAATCCATCTATTTTATTAACAATAACTAATACATTTTTTTTATATGTTCTAATTATGTCAGCTACATTAAAATCTTCATTTACTAATCCATCTCTAGCGCTAACTACAAAACAAATTAAATCAGCTTCTCTAATAGAAGATATAACTTGCTCTAAAATTTTTTGATCTATATTTTTTTTTTACTATTTATTCCAGCAGTATCAATAACAGTAATTACTTTATCTTGAATTTTTATATATCCATATTTTCGATCTCTAGTCAATTTTAAACAATTTGAAACCAGTGCATTACGTGAATTAGTTAACCTATTAAATAAAGTAGACTTACCAACGTTAGTTCTTCCTATCAATGCAATTACAGGAAACATAATAATTATTATCTCTCATATTATCATTCATTATTCTTTGTTATTTATAAATTATATAAAAATTTAATTTCATTTCTTAATACTATTTAATTTTATATTTATGATTTCTTTTAATTGTTCCTTATTTTGAAAATATAAACTTTTTTCCCATTCTAAAATAGCTTGTTTTATATTATTTAATGCAAAAAAAACATCTCCTTTAAAATTATATTTAATGCTCTTCCAATCATCATCTATTATATGATTAATAGTTTGAATTGAATCTATTTTTTTGTTTAATTGAAACTGTATCTTAGAAAGATTTAAAATCATTATGTTAAAAATATTTACATCAGAAGCATATACCAAATTTTTTTTTAATACTAAATAAGCATCTTGTAATACATTATTATTTACATACATTTTAGCTAATTGCAATGATGCCAAAGAACCATAAACATTACTTTTATTCATCTCAATAAATTTAATTATTCTATCCATAGATTTTTTATTATTATAATTAATGTTTTTAATAATTTTTTCGTAATCCTCTATATATACAAAACGATTTAAATAAAATTTATCAAAATAAAAAAAAAGAAAAACAAAAACTAAAAAAAACAAAAATATACCACTTTTTTGTACATAATTTAACTTACTATGTATTTTATACTTTTTTTTTAAACATATTTTAAACACTTATCATATCAAAAATTAATAAAAATCTTGAAAGTACCAAATCACAATATAAACACGTTTGAATAAACATAAGTATACTATGAAATATTCAAAAAACATACCTAAAATTTATTATTTGTATACATATATCATTTATAAGCTATTAATAAAATTAATACTAAAAATTTTATATTAATTTAACATCCTATATAAATAATATTTCCAAAATTTCTCAATTTATTCATCAAAATCATACTTGTTTAAAAAGTCAAATCTGCAAAATAAATAAGTATATATAAATATATTTATATATACTCAATATATTTATATATACTCAATAAATAAATAAGTATATATAAATATATTTATATATACTCAATATATTTATATATACTCAATAAATAAATATTTATATATACTCAATAAATAAATAAGTATATATAAATATATTTATATATACTCAATATATTTATATATACTCAATAAATAAATAAGTATATATAAATATATTTATATATACTCAATATATTTATTATAATATTGCATTAAACATATTAATTAGAGATTATCA